>DATING010000851.1:0-2882 GCA_035474555.1 Longimicrobium sp.
CTGGGGACCGCTGCAGCTGTCGTTCTTCTGCGAGCTGGGCGCGGCGGAGCTGGAGCGATTGTTCTCGGACGACGCGCTCATCCACCTGCTGCGCCGGCTGCGCGCCACCGTCACGCTGGGGCTGGTGGACCTGGGCAACCGGCGCGCGCAGGTCGTCCGGCGGCTGAACGAGGCGGGGATCCCCACGGCGGCGTGGCTGCTGCTGCCGGAAGAGGGCGGCTACTGGTGCAACGCGCACAACGCCGGCGAGGCGTGGGAGCGCTACGGCGACTTCGTGGCGTGGACCCGCGCGCACCGGCTGCGGTGGGAGCGCGTGGGCATCGACATTGAGCCCAACATCGACGAGGTCCGCGCCGTGCGCCGCAACCCCGTGGCCATCCTCCGTGCCCTGCCGCGCATCTTTCGCTGCATCGCGCAGAACCGCGAGATGTACCAGGGGCTGGTGCGGCGCATCCACGCGGACGGCTATCCCGTGGACGCGTACGTGTTTCCGTTCATCCACACGGAGCGCGAGGCGGGCACGGAGGTGCTGCAGCGCATCACGGGGATGATCGACCTGACGGTGGACCGGGAGATCGTGATGCTGTACACGAGCTTCGCGCGGCCGCACGGGCACGGCTTCCTGGACTTCTACGCGCGCCACTTTCCCGCCGTGGCCGTGGGCGTGACGGGCGGCGGCGTGGAGGAGGGGCTGGACCCGCCGCCGCCGCTGTCGTGGGAAGAGCTCGCGCGCGACCTGCGCCTGGCGCGCCGCCACACGGACGACATCCACGTGTTCAGCCTGGAAGGGTGCGTGGAGCAGGGGTTCCTGGAGCGGCTGGTGGACTTCGACTGGGGCGTGCCCGTGGAATCCGCCGAGGCCACGGAGCGCGCCGCCACGCTCACCCGCCGCATGCGCATTGCCCTGCGCGCGCTGGACCGGCCGCACGTGACCTCGCTGGCGGCGCTTGCGGCCGTGGCCGTGCCGCTGGGCCTGCTCGCCCTCGCCGGCCGCGCCCTCCGCGACCACGGTGACGGGAACGGAAAACCGGACGAAGCTCCATCCCCTGCCGGGGGATCGTCGCAACTCGGCTCGCCGTCGTAAAAAAATTCTCACACAGGGGGAAAGAGGGAAAGGGGAAAAGATGTCTTCCCCCTTCCCCTCTTTCCCCCTGTGTGAGAATTGCCGTTTTTCCCCCTTCTCGCCGCGTGTCCCGCATGAGACCGTTGTTACGGAACTGTGCATCGGGTGGCACGACGAGTGCGCCCCGGGAACCGCTCCGGCCGCACCCTCCGCGACCAAGGGGATGGGAACGGAAAACCGGACGAAGCTCCATCCCCTGCCGGGGGATCGTCGCAACTCGGCTCGCCGTCGTAATATATTCTCACACAGGGGGAAAGAGGGAAAGGGGAAAAGATGTCTTCCCCCTTTCCCTCTTTCCCCCTGTGTGGGATTGCTGTTTTTCTGCCTTGTCCTGCGGATGGCACGACGGGTGCGCCCCAGGGCCGGCCCAGGAGGAGGTGGACGATGGCGCTGCCGTGGAGGAAGACGATGGGAGGACGGGACGACCGGGCCGCGCGCGAGGCCATCCGCGCCGCGGCGGTACCGCTCACGGGCGGAGCGAACGACTGGGACGGGCTGATGGAGCTCGTGGGCGACGCGCGGCTGGTGCTGCTGGGCGAGGCATCGCACGGCACGCACGAGTTCTACCGCGCGCGGGCCGAGATCACGCGCCGGCTCATCACCGAAAAGGGCTTCACGGCCGTGGCGGTGGAGGCCGACTGGCCCGACGCGTACCGCGTGAACCGCTACGTCCGCGGCGCCGGCGCGGACACCACGCCGGAGGAGGCGCTGGGTGGGTTCAAGCGCTTTCCGCAGTGGATGTGGCGCAACACGGACGTCGTAAAGCTGGTCGCGTGGCTGCGGGACCACAACGACGCGCTGGCGCCGGACGCGCCGCGCGTGGGGTTCTACGGGCTGGACCTGTACTCCATGTTCGGCTCCATCCAGGCCGTCATCCAGTACCTGGAGGGCGTGGATCCCGAGGCCGCGCGCCGGGCCCGCCAGCGCTACGGCTGCTTCAACCGCGCCGGCGGCGACCCGCAGGCGTACGGCTACGCGGCCGAGCTGGGCATCACCGAGGCGTGCGTGGACGAGGCCGTGCACCAGCTCCAGGAGATCCGCCAGCAGGCGGCGCGGCTGGCGGGCGAGGACGGCGGCGTGGCCGAGGACGAGCACTTCCATGCCGAGCAGAACGCGCGGCTGGTAAAGAACGCCGAGGAGTACTACCGCAGCATGTTCGCCGCGCGCGTGAGCTCGTGGAACCTGCGCGACTGCCACATGGCCGACACGCTGGACGCGCTCCTGCGCCACTTCGAGGGCAAGGGGATCGCGCCCAGGGTCGTCGTCTGGGAGCACAACTCCCACCTGGGCGACGCCAGCGCCACAGAGATGGGCGAGGACGGCGAGTGGAACGTGGGCCAGCTGGTCCGCGAGCGCCACGGCGACGACGCGCGGCTCGTGGGCTTCAGCACGTACACGGGCACGGTGACGGCCGCGTCGGAGTGGGACGGGCCGGCGGAGCGCAAGAACGTGCGGCCGGGGATGGACGGCAGCTTCGAGGCGCTGCTGCACGAGGCGGGCGTGCCGGACTTCTACCTCCCGCTGCGGGGCGGCGGGCCGGCCGCGGACGTGCTGCGCGAGCCCCGGCTGGAGCGTGCCATCGGCGTCATCTACAAGCCCGAGACGGAGCGCTGGAGCCACTACTTTCACGCGCGGCTGTCCGACCAGTTCGATGCCGTGATCCACTACGACCGCACGCGCGCCCTGCACCCGCTGGAGCGCACGCCCGAGTGGGAGAGCTTCGAGCCCGCCGAGACGTTCCCCACCGGCCTCTGATCGT
>DATING010000852.1:0-3758 GCA_035474555.1 Longimicrobium sp.
ACGTGGTGGTTCGCCGGGTCGTACTTGTCCTCGTTGACGCCTAGGACGATGGTGATGTCCTCGTTCTTGGCCGGCGCGGAGATGATGACCTTCTTGGCGCCCGCCGTGATGTGCTTTTCGGCGTCGGCCTTGTTGGTGAAGCGGCCCGTGGACTCGATGACGATGTCCACGCCCAGGTCGCCCCACGGCAGCGCGGCGGGGTCCTTCTCCGCGAACACCTTGATCTCGTCGCCGTCCACGATGAGGCTCTGCTCGCGGGCCTCGACGGTGCCGGCGTAGATGCCGTGCACGGAGTCGTACTTGAGCAGGTGGGCCAGCGTCTTGGTATCGGTCAGGTCGTTGACGGCCACGAAGTCGATGTCCGTGGCGCCCGCCTTCTTGGCGGCCCGGAGAACGTTGCGGCCAATGCGGCCGAACCCGTTGATGGCGACGCGAATGGGCATGGTCTCTCGGTCAGCTCGTTTTGGAGAAAAGGATGACGAGCGCCGGGACGGCCCCTGCCGTCCTAGCGCTCCAGCTCCGGAATCACGCGGGCAAAGGTCGCCACGCTCACCACCCGCGCCCCCGCCTCCAGCAGTACCTCGCTGCATGCAAGGGCCGTGGCACCCGTGGTCCACACGTCGTCTACCAGCATGACGTGCTCGCCCTGGAGCTGCGCGGCCTGCTCGTCACGGACGGCGAACGCGCGCGCCACGTTAGCCCGGCGCTCCCCGGGATGCAAGGCCGTTTGCGTCTTGGTGGCCCGCGTGCGCTCCAGCACGTCCGGGGCCGCCGTGCGGTCGGTTTTCTTGGCGAACGCGCTGGCCAGGAGGGCCGCCTGGTTGTAGCCGCGCTCGCGCAGCCGGGCCTTGCTGGTGGGCACGGGGATCACGAGCCGGGTCTCGTCCTCCACATCGCGCGGCCACGACATCTCGGCCATGCGCTGGGCCATGGGCTCGGCGGTGCCTTCCCAGCCGCGGTACTTGAGGGCGTGGACGATGGCGCGGACCTCGTTGCCCATGAGGAACGCGGCGCGGATGGCGCGCACGGCCTGGGGCCAGTCGCCGCAGGTGCGGCACTTGGGGCGCGGGTCCTGACCGGGGGGCACGGGGCCCCAGCAGCGCTCGCAGCGCGGATGCGGCAGCGTGCGGCACCGCACCCAGCACAGCCGGCACACGATGCGGTCCTTTTCCGTGGTGGGGATGGGGTTGCTGCACGACACGCAGACCGGCGCGAACACCAGGTCCATGGCGCCGTCGCCGAAGTCGTTGAGCACGTCGCGGAGGTAGGGCATGGGATCCGGGCGCCGAGGGCTGCTGTAAGGTGGATGGATGTGGATCGGTCTGTGGCGCACGGGCCGGCGCCCCCCTCCCCGACCCTCCCCCGCAAACTGCGCGGGGGAGGGAGAACGTCCGTCACGGTGGACGGGATCGCGCCGGCAGCGGAGCGCCCCTCCCCCGGCCCCTCCCCGCTCGTTCCTCGCGGAGAGGGGAGAACTTCACGCGTGCACGGCGGATGCAGACCGCGGATCGAGTCCCGGCCGATGCAGACACGGCCGAATGTAGATCCCGGCGAGCCGGGAGCGAATGAATTCGCGGCTACAACTTCACGCTGTCGGCCTCCGCCGACAAAGAACGCGCCGGCAGCTGGCGTCCGGCGCCGCACGAATGCCGTCTCAACCCGCTCGTGGCACGTGCCCAGCCCCGGCGCGGCACTCGCCCGCGACGGAGAGTCCACGCAGGTGGACTTCGTGTGGTCGTTGCGGCGAATTCATTCGCTCGGCTCGGACTACGCCTCGCTGCCAGACTCCGCTCGAAGCAATCCGTCGCGAGCCTCTCGGCGCGGCCCGGCTCCGGCGCGGCATGAAGCTCGGCAAAGTGGGCGCGTTCCGGAAGCCCCTGGGGGCACACCGCTCCAACACCGCCACCGGAACGCATCCCATCACCCGGAATCCGCCGCCGTGGGGCAGATTGCGGGTTCAGCCGAGAAAGCGGCGGGCGACGCGGATGTAGCGGACGTCCTGCTCGTGCTCGGGGAGCGCTTCGGCGGCATCCAGCAGCTTGCGCACGTGGCGGTGCAGGCGCGGCTCGCCCCAGCGGTAGCCGGTCGCGGACTCGGCGCTGGGCGTGTTGCCGTCGCGCGCGGCCTCCACCAGCGCCCGCGCGGCGGCCCGGTCATAGCCGGGATCATCCCGCGGCGGCAGTCCGAACAGCCCCGGCGGCACGAACCCCTCGTCTTCCCGTACGAACGCTCGCGACATCGTCTCCCCGCCCTCTTCCCGTGATCCCGCGGCGGACATCGTCCCCCGTCCCGCATTCCGCGGCGGCGCCCCGTCGCGAGTTCCGTTCCCATCCGCTCCCGCGCTTTTCCCCACACGCGGCGGCGGCACGATCCCCACGTCCGCCCGCGCGATGCCCGACTGCACGCCCCCCGCACGGATTCGTATCGTGCAGGTGCGGCAACGGGCCGCCAGACAGGCCGGGAGATCCACCACGGGAGGCTACGATGCCCATCCGCCGTTCCATCAAGGTAGTTCGCGCCGCAACCCCCTTCGAGCAGCCCGGGTGGATGCTAGCCTGCGTGGCGGCGGCGATCGTGGTGCCCGCGCTGCTGCGGTGGGTGCTGGGCAGCATTGCCGCGGAGGGCGGCGGACACACCGGCTACCCCGCCGCGGCGGCGCGGATGGCCGTGGATGCGACCGGGCTGCTGGTGCAGTGGATCGGGGCGGGCATCCTGGCCGCGCTGGCGGGGCTGTGCGCGTGGATGGCGGTGGCGTACCTGCGCGGCCGGGGCGGCGGCACCGGCGGCATTCCCCGCTGGGCCGTGGCCGAGACGTACGCCATCGGCGCCCTGGCGGCGCTCGCGGGGCTGCTCTGGCTGAACTGATTCACGGGATGACGGAACGCGGCGGGGGCGGGCCCATGCACTGGGCCCGCCCCCGCGCGCTCCGGCCGGCGGCTTACAGCGTGCCGCCGGTCGATCCGCCCGTCGATCCGCCGCCGAAGCTCGCCGAGCCCGACGTGCCGGCGTCGAGCCCCGACGAACGCGACGAGCCGGACGTGCCGCGCTCGTAGCCCCGGCGGGTAAAGTCGCGCAGGGAGTCGTAGCTGCCCGCGCGCGAGCCGCTCCAGCCGCTGCGCAGGTGAGGCTCCACGTCGTCGTACGTGCGCCCGGTGTAGTCCGGGTTGCGCGCGGCCGCGTAGCCAACCACGTACACGGTGCGGGCCTGCTCGTACGGCACGGTGGACCGGGCGGGATGCGACTCGTAGAAGGTGCGGCAGTCGCGCTCCTCCTCCTCGCTCATCTCCGACACCGTCTCCGAAAGCTTGCGGCTCACCCACCAGGCGCCGCCCGCCAGCGCCAGCGCGCCCACGATGGTCTTCCACTCAAAGGCGTGCCGCGCGTAGCCCTTTACGGCGGCGAAGCGCTCCTTCTGCGGATACTCGCGCTCCAGCTCCACCTCCACCTCTTCGTACGGGCGGTTGGCGTAGGTGGGGTTGACCGCCGCGCGGTGGCCCGCCTCGTACGCCGGACGCGCCTCTTCGTACGTGGTGACGGGGGGCGTGGTCGTAACGGGGGTGGCGGTGTAGTGCCGTCGGTACGTTCCCTCGTGCGTGTCGAAGTCGTCGCCGGTGGTAAAGCCGCCGCCCTCGGTGCTGTAGCCCGAGCCCGCGCCCGTTGATCCGCCCAGCCCGCCGGTCGATCCGCCGGTGCCCGCGCCGCTCAGCCCGCCGGTCGAGCCGCCGAGGCCCGTGCCGCCCAGGTCGCTCGATCCGCCG
>DATING010000853.1:0-2715 GCA_035474555.1 Longimicrobium sp.
ACCTTCAGGAGTGGAGCGGGTTCGCGGCCCTTTCCGCGCGGCTGCTGGGCGGAGACCTGCGCGCGCGCGGCGGATGGGACGGGCTGGAGCGCGGGCTTCCCGGCCTGGGGCACACGCCGTCCCCGCAGGCGCGGCAGGAGATGGAGCGCGGGCGGGGATCGCTCGCGTGGCGGCGCGCGGGGACGCAGGCGCTGGTGAGCGGCGCCCTGCAGCGCGTGCACTTCCAGGATCCCGATCCCCCGTTCGGCCTGCCGTACGACGACACCACGCGCGTGCGGATGCTCAACGCGCGGCTGGAGACGCAGCGCCCGGGCCCTGCCCCTCTACAGACGTGGGGCGCCGGGGTGGAGATGCTGGCCCAGCGCGTGGACGCGGCCCTGTCCGAGCGCGCGCCGCGGACGCAGACGGGATACGGCGCCTTCGCGCACGGCGCCGGCGGCCTGCGGCTGTTCGGCCGGCCCGCGACGCTGGGCGTGCAGGCGCGCGCGGACCGCGAGGCCGTGAGCGGCGACTGGTTCCTGAGCCGCGCCGTCACGCTGGGGGTGGACCTGTGGCCCGTGCGGCTGCAGCTGGCCAACCGCAGCGCCTTCAGCCCGCCGTCGCTGGGCGACCAGTTCTTTCGCGACGGCGTGGGCGTGGAACCCAACCCGGACCTGCGCGCCGAGCGCATCCCCAACGAGTGGGAAGTGGGCGCGTCCACCGCCTTTTCCGCCGGCCCCGCGCACCTGTCCCTGTACGTGACGGCGTACGACAGCGACGTGCGGGGGATGATCGTGTGGGCGCAGCGCTTCACCAACCGGTGGAGCCCCGTGAACGTGGACGCGCACCGCCGCGGGGTGGACACCCGCGCGGACGCCGTCCTGGCCGGCGGCGCGCTGCGGCTCTCCGGCGCGTACGCCCTTGCCCGCATCACCTACGACCGCGCGGGGGATGACGACGACGGAGTGCAGGTGGTGTATCGCCCGCGCCACACCGGCTCGCTGGGCGCGGAGTGGGGCCGGGGGCCGTGGCGCCTGCGGGCGGGCACGCGCTACACCGGCGCCCGCAACCCCACCCCCACGGACGCCAACCAGCTCCCCGGCTTCTGGTCCACGGAGCTGGGGGCCGCGCGCGACTGGCGGGTGGGGCGCTGGACGCTGACCACGGCCCTGGACGTGGACCGCGCGCTGGACGAGAAGGGGCACCTGATCGAGGGATTTCCCGAGCCCGGACGCCGGGCTCGCCTGGACGTGCGCATGGCGCGCACGGGTTCACCATCACACAATCGATAGACGCACATGCAGATCCGTTCTCTTCGCCGTATCCACGCGCTGGCCGCGGCCGCAGTCCTGTCCCTGGCCGCCGCGTGCGACGGCGATCCCACCGAGGCCGAGATCGCCGAGCGCCTGGTGGTGACGGTGAACAGCGTGGACAACACGCTGTCGCTGGTGCCCGTGGACGGCAGCGGCACGCAGTCGCGCGAGGTGAGCCTGGGCGCGCAGGGCACGCCCGTGGACCTGGCCATCCGCGGCGCCACGGCCGTGGTGCCCATGGGTACGTACCCGTTCGCGTCCGTCGTGGACCTGCGCGAGGGCAGGCTTGCCTTCACGGTGCCCCTCCCCGCGGGCTCCGGCGCCACGGGCGTGGCGTTCGTGAACGACACCCTGGCGCTGGTGGCCAACCCGGCGCTGAACACCGTGTCTCCCATCCGCGTGCGCAGCGGCACGGCGGGCGCGCCCATCTCCGTGGGCACGTACCCGCACGCCATCGTGGAGCACCGCGGCCGCATGTTCGTGCTGAACGCCAACCTGGTGAACTTTGCCCCCGCCGGGCCGGGATCGGTGACGGTGCTGGACGCGCAGCTGGGCGTGGTGAAGACCATCCAGCTCTCGGGGCGCAACCCGCAGGCGGGCGCCGTGGCGGGCAACCGGCTGTACGTGATCAACGCCGGCACGTTCAGCGCGGCCACCGGCTCGCTGTCCGTCATCGACCTGAACACGCTGGCCGAGGTGGAGCACTACACCGGCTTCGGCGCGTTCCCCACGGCCATCGCGGCGTCCGAGGGCGGTGACCTGCACATCGGCGGATACGGGCTGGGCGTGTTCGTGTGGGACCCGCAGGACGAGGCGTTCATCGTGCCGCCGGCGAACCCCGTGGAGCCCAACAACTCCGCCATCGTGGCGGACATCGGCTTCGACTACCAGGGCCGCCTGCACGTGACCGACTCCGACGCGTGCACGGACCCGGGCTTTCTCTACCGCCTGGACGGGGACTACGACCTGGAGCGCACGGTCACCGTGGGCGTGTGCCCCGTCGGCCTGGAGTTCGCGAACATCCCGGAAGAAGACAACTGAGAACTTCGCGTCTCGGAGGATGACGAACGGCCCGGGCGTACGATGCGTCCGGGCCGTTTCGTTCGATTCCACCCGGCGGGAGCGATGGAATCGGATTCGTTTCGGCCGATGAAAAAGACGCGCGGCAGGAGCGATCCGGATCGGGAGGGTGGCGAACCCGTGCCGCACGGTCCCGTCGGAGGGATCGAGGGTGGTTGAGAATCGGAGACGACTCGTACACCTCCGTCCGGAGCGAATGAATTCGCCGCTGGAAATTCGCGAAGTCCGCCTTCGCGGACTGCACGGCGGCCCTCCGGCGAGGATGTCCGGCTCCGTCGGCGTGCCAGGACACCAACGACGCGGCCCGGGTGGATGCGTCCGCCCGGGCCGCGGTGCTGTCGCG
>DATING010000854.1:0-10697 GCA_035474555.1 Longimicrobium sp.
CCGAAGGCCTTGACGCCGAGCATCTTGGGATTCGAGTCGCGGCCGTTCCGCGTCGAGCCGCCGCCTTTCTTGTGTGCCATGGTTCCGACTCCTTAGCCCAGATTGACGTCACGGACGCGGACCTCGGTGTACTTCTGCCGATGGCCCTGCTTCCGGCGATAGTTCTTACGGCGCTTGAACTTGAAGACGATGATCTTCTCGCCCTTGCCGTGCTTGACGACGTCCGCGGTCACCGCCGCGCCACCGACGAGCGGGGCGCCGACCTTGATGTCTCCGTCATTGCCGCCGAGGAGCACCTCCTCGAAGGTCACGCTCTCGCCCGGCTCGATGTCGAGCGAGGGGATGCGAAGGGTCTTGCCCGGCTCGGCCCGAAACTGCTTGCCGCCGGTGCGGATGATGGCGTACATAACCGAAATCCTGAACGGAGATATGGGTCTGAAAACTCGCGCAAGCCGGTAATATCGCCCCCTTTCGGCGCAGTGTCAACCTGGGGCGCAGTGTCAACCGGCAGTAGAGTGTCAACTACCCGAGTGCGTATCGCTGCGTGACGTCCTGGTGGCCGGAGCCCGCCAGGAGCCGGAACTCGTCCGGCTGCATGAGCGGGTCGTCGCGCAGGGCCAGCGTGAGCTTGAGCGACTTGTCCAGCTCTTTGAGAAATCGCGGCTCCTGCTCGATGATGAACAGGGCCACCTCCGGGTGCACCCGCACGGTGATCTGCCGGTCCTTGCCCTCGGCGGCCGCGCGGCGGATGGAGCGCTCGATGCGCCGCACCACCGTCTCGGGGGTAAAGATACGCCCCGTGCCGCCGCAGGTGGGGCACGCCTCCGTCTGCGTGTGGTACAGCGACGGCCGCACCCGCTGCCGCGTCATCTCGATGAGCCCCAGCTCGCTCACCTGGAAGGCCTTGGTCCGCGCCCGGTCGCGGGACAGGTGCTGCCGCAGCTCCTGCAGCACCTTGTCGCGGTTGGCCTTGGACTCCATGTCGATGAAGTCGCAGACGATGATGCCGCCCACGTCGCGCAGCCGCAGCTGCCGCGCGATCTCCTTCGCCGCGTCCACGTTGGTCTTGAGGATCGTCTTTTCGGGGTCCTTCTTGCCCGTGTAGCGCCCCGTGTTGACGTCGATGGAGACCAGCGCCTCCGTGGGCTCCACGATGATGTAGCCCCCCGAGGCCAGGTTCACCCGGCGCTGGAACGCGTCGCGGATCTCCCGCTCCAGGTCGTACGCGTCGAAGAGCGGCTTGGCGTCCGTGTAGAGATGGACGCGCTCCACCAGGGTCGGATCCACCTGCCCCAGGTACGCCACCACCTCGTCGAACACGAGCTTGCTGTCGACCGTGAGCGAGTCGACCTTTTGCGAGAACAGGTCCCGGATGATGCCGGCCGTGAGCTTGGCCTCGCGGTGCACGGGCGCCGGCGACCGCGACTTCTTGGCCTTTTTCTGGATCTGCGACCAGGTGGACATGAGCGAGTTGAGCTCGCGCTCGAACGTCTCGCGCGTCAGGTCCTCGCTCACCGTGCGGACGATGATGCCGCCCGACTTGTCCGGCAGCACCTCGCGGGCCAGGGTGCGCAGCCGCGCGCGCTCCTCGCGGTCCTCGATCTTGCGCGACACCCCCACGTGGGTGCTGCCGGGCATGTAGACGAGAAAGCGGCCGGGGAGGGAGATGTTGGCCGTGACGCGCGGGCCCTTGGTGCTGATGGGCTCCTTGCTCACCTGCACCAGCAGGTCCTGCCCCTTTTTGAGCACGTCCTGGATGGGCGGGTACGCCTTGCGCCCCCGCCGTCCGCCGCCGCCGCCCCCCGCGCCGTTCTCGCCGGCACCGGCGGCCGCCGGCTCGGCGGGCTCGTCGGCGTCGTCGGGCGCGTCCTCGGGGTCGGCCTCGTCGTCGTCGTCCTCCAGCGCCACGTCGCTCACGTGCAGGAAAGCGGCCTTTTCCGTGCCGATGTCCACGAACGCCGCCTGGATGCCGGGAAGCACGGCCTCCACCCGCCCCTTGTACACGTCGCCCACCATGCGCGCCGCGTCCGGACGGTCCACCATGAGCTCGACCAGAAGGTCGTCCTCCAGGATGGCGACGCGCGTTTCGCGGGCGGTGGTGTTCATCAGGATCTCGCGCTTCACGGCGCCTCGCAGGTGCGAGCACGCCGCCGGGCGAGACCCGGCGGGGGGGATGGCCGCATGCGAGGGGCGCGCGTGCGCCCCCCGTTCAGCCGTTGGATATCCATCAGTCCTCTGCCAGGGCCGCACCCGCGCGGGGCGGGCGGCCCGTCGTTCAGTGGGAGAGCTCGCGGAGGAGGTGGCGGGCGATCACCATGCGCTGGATCTCGCTGGTCCCCTCCCCGATCTCGCAGATCTTGGCGTCGCGCATCATGCGCTCCACCGGGTATTCCTTGGTGTAGCCGTAGCCGCCGTGGATCTGAACGGCCTTGGTGGTGGCCCGCATGGCCACCTCCGAGGCGAACAGCTTGGCCATCGACGCCTCTTTGCTGTACGGCCGGCCGTTTTCCTTGAGCCATGCCGCGTGGTACACCAGGTGCTTGGCGGCCTCGATCTCGGTCGCCATGTCGGACAGCATGAACTGGATGCCCTGGAACTCGGCGATGGGCTTTCCGAACTGGCGCCGCTCGCTCGCGTACTTCAGCGACTGCTCCAGGGCGCCCTCGGCGATCCCCAGCGACAGCGCGCCGATGCCGATGCGGCCGGCGTCCAGCGTCTTCATGAAGTTGATGAAGCCCTTGCCCACCTCGCCCAGCACCTGCGAATCCGGGACGAACGCGTTCTCGAACACCAGCTCGCGGGTGTCGGACGCGCGCCATCCCATCTTGTCCTCCTTCTTGCCGGCCCGCACGCCTTCCGTAAAGGGAAGGTCGTCGCTGTGGCCAATGCCCATCCCGCGGATCTTCTCCAGGTCCGTGGACGGCTTGGCCACGATGAAGGAGGTGATGCCCTTGGTGCCCGCCTCGCGGTCCGTGACGGCCGTGGCCACGAACACCTCGCCCACGCCGGCGTGGGTGATGAAGATCTTGCTGCCGTTCAGGATCCACCCGCCGTCCGTCTTTACGGCCGTGGTCTGCGTGCCGCCCGCGTCGGAGCCGGCGCCCGGCTCCGTGAGCCCAAAGCCGCCCAGCACGGTGCCGCTGGCCAGCAGGGGCACGAAGCGCTCCTGCTGCTCCTGCGTGCCGAAGTTGACGATGGGCGACGTGCCCAGGGTGGTGTGCGCCGAGACGGTGATGGCGTGGCTGGCGTCGACCTTGGCCAGCTCGTGGATCACGATCATGTAGGCGATGCCGTCCATCCCCGCCCCGCCCAGCTCCTCGGACCAGGGAATGCCGAAGAGGCCCAGCTCCGCCATCTTCTTGACGTTCTCCCAGGGAAACTCCGACGCCTGGTCCAGGGCTCCCGCCACGGGCGCGATCTCGTTCTGTGCGAAATCGCGAACCATGTCGCGGATCATCAGGTGGTTCTCGTCGAAGTACCGTTCCATGGGGTCGGGCTTTGTCGTGCGCTCGTGTACGTTTACGGTCACCGCGCGCAAATGCGCCCGGGAATGTCTGAAATCCGGGCCAAGATAGCGGCCCCCGGCCGGGCGGGAAAGTAGACCACGGCGTCCGCTTCCCGAAACTGCTACACACTCCGGTTCTGCAAGGCAAAGATCGGGCGAGAAAGCATCTCGCGCGGAGCCGCGGAGGACGCGGAGAAACACGACAGCGAAAAGACGCTTCTCACCCAGAGGGAACAGAGGTATCAGAGGAAAGAAACGCCTCGATCCGTTCTCTGTTCCCTCTGTTCCCTCTGGGTGAGCCCATTCCGTTGCCGTTTCCGCCGTTCTCCGCGTCTCCGCGTGAGATCAGGCCATAGCGCTCAGCCCTGGCGCAGGATCTCCAGAAACGCCTCGCCGTACTTCTCGATCTTGGCCGGGCCGATGCCGGGCACCTTGCGCATGTCCGCCAGGCTGGTGGGGTGCCGCTTGGCCAGCTCCACGAGCGTCTTGTCCGCGAATACGCAGTACGCCGGCAGCTCCGCCTCCTTGGCGAGCGTGCTCCGCAGCTCGCGCAGCCGGCCGTAGCGGGCGCGCTCCTCCACGGTGGGGGGCGCGGCGCCCGTGGGGTCCGCGGGAAGGTCGCCGCGGTCGCGCTGGCGCTGCGTACGCCGCTCCGTCCGCTCGCGGGGCGCTTTCGGCTCGCGCTCGCGGCCCCGGTTGGCGTCCAGCGCCTCGCGGATGGCGGGGAGCAGCGCGCCCCCCCAGCGCTCGGCGAAGGCGCGGTCCACCCCGGGCACCGCCAGCAGCGCCTCGGGCGTGCGCGGGTGGGCCTGGGCCAGCGCCTCCATCACCGTGTCGTCGTACACCATCCCCTGCGGGATCTCGGCCTTGTCGGCCAGCGTGCGGCGCAGCCCCAGCAGCGCGTGGCGCACCCGCTCCACCCGCCCCGCCGTGCGCGCCAGCACCTCGCTGTCCGACTCCGCCGTGGCCAGGGGCTCCCCGCCCAGGCAGTTGTCGCAGGCGCCGCAGGTGCGCATGGCCGCCGGGTCGCCGAAGTAGCGCAGCACGAAGCCGCGCCGGCAGGTGTCCGTGTACGCGTACGCCTGCATCTGCCGCAGCTTGCCCTCTTCGCGGCGCTTGCGCTCGTCCAGGGCGCGCCAATCGATGGGGAGCCGGTTCAGGGGCGTATCCCGGTCCAGCACCCAGATCCCCTCGCCCACCAGCACCCGCCACTCCACGAACCCCTCGTCGCCCAGGGCGCGCAGCAAGGGGGCCGCGTCGCCGCGCTCGCCGCCGGCCGCGCGGTCCAGCGCCCGCCAGTCCAGCTCCACGCCGCGGTACAGTGCCTCGCCCCCCGCGCCCTTCCACAGCCCGCGCAGGAAGTGCAGCTCCGCTGGCCGCTCCGCCAGCTCGCGGGAGATGCGGTCGGGGCGCGCCAGCAGCCGCACGCGCACGGGCTGCGGCCCGTTGCCGTACGTCTGCCGCACCAGCCCGAACTGTTCCAGCACCCGCACGGCCGATCCCGCCTGCCGGTCGTCCTTCACGTCGTCCACCAGCCGCGCCAGCTCCGACATGGGGAGCGAGAACAGGCCGTCGTGCGAGGCGCCCTGCCGCAGCGCGCGCATCATCCCCTCCACGGCCCGGCGGGGGGGATACGCACTGTTGATGAAGTACTCGTGCGTGAACTTGTCGCGGTGCGCGTGCAGCAGCACGCAGTCCGACTCGCCCCCGTCGCGCCCCGCGCGCCCGGCCTCCTGGTAGTACGCCTCCAGGTTGCCCGGCATATTGTAGTGCACCACGACCCGCACGTCGCCCTTGTCGATCCCCATCCCGAAGGCGTTGGTGGCCACCACCGTGCTCACCTGGCCGCTCATGAACTCGTCCTGGATGCGCTTGCGGTCGCGGTCCGGCAGCCCCGCGTGATAGCCCACGGCCCGCGTCCCCATCCCGTTGAGCAGCGCCGTGAGCGCATCCACGTTCTTGCGCGTGGAGGCGTACACGATGGCCGAGCCCGTGCGCCCCTTGAGCAGGCGCAGGAGCAGGCGGTCGCGCTCGGAGTCGTTCTTTGCCTGCATCACATGCCAGTGCAGGTTGCGCCGGTCGAACCCCGTCACGAGCACGGCGGGGTCGCGCAGCCGCAGCTGGCGGATGATGTCGTCGCGCACCTCCGGCGTGGCCGTGGCCGTGAGCGCCGCCACCGGCGGATCGCCCAGCAGCGAGCGCACCTCGCGCAGCCGCAGGTACGAGGGGCGGAAGTCGTGCCCCCACTCGCTCACGCAGTGCGCCTCGTCCACGGCCAGCAGCGACACGGGGATGCTGGACAGGCGCCGCCGGAACCCCTCGGCGTCGAAGCGCTCGGGGGCCACGTACAGCAGCTTGTAGGTGCCGTTCTGCGCGCCCTCCAGCCGCGCCGTCATCTCGCCCGCGGGAAGGCTGGAGTTGATGAACGTGGCGGGCACCCCCGCCGCGTCCAGCGCGTCCACCTGGTCCTTCATTAGTGAGATCAACGGGGAGACCACCAAAGTCACCCCCGGCAAAATCATAGCTGGGACCTGATAACAGAGGCTCTTCCCGCCCCCTGTGGGCATGATCGTGAGGGAGTCTCCGCCCGCCAAAACGTTCTGAATTGCCTGGTCCTGACCGGGGCGGAAATCGTCGTAGCCCCAGTATTTGCGAAGGATCTCGCGTGCACCGTCCAGGCTCAAATCGTGATTTTCTTCACCACGTGACGGCACAGCCGCATCCTCGAGCCCAGGCAACCCGGGTTCCTGATGCTGGCTGACGGTTTCTGATGCTGGCTGGGCGTACCTGACGGCACCTGACGGCATTTTGACGGAGCCCTCTCCAGAGCCAGCGAAAAATCGCTGACGGCAAAGCTGACGGCAGTTCCAGCGTAGACGCGCGGGGCAGAACACGGCCCCGCGGCATGCACAGCTGTGCGTGAATGGAAGGGTTACACCGCTCACGCGCAACGGGTCGCGGAGAACGAATAGAAGAAAGTTCGTCCTGCCCCTTGCACCCGGTGGGGTCGATTGCGCTATGGTATCAGAAGGGGTTCACTGGCGGCGGGTTCCCAGCCCGCAGAAGTCGCCGGAACCTCCCCGCAGGACCTTCCTTCACACAACCATCAGGAGTTTCATCATGTACGAATGCGATTGGCTGTACCTGGAGATTCAGTCCGAGGACGCGCGTCCGGCCTACGACGCGGATGATGAACTGCACGCGCTGCTGCTGGAGCAGCAGGAATCCGAAGACGCCGCGTGGTCTTGGACGCACTGACTGTACGCGGGGCGGGCCGGCCCTGCCCCGGAAGTTTTCTTACGCTTTATACACCTATTCATTCAACGGAACCATGCCACAACTGAAAAAGCACGCCCCTTCGATTCTCTCTTTCCTCTCAGAGTTTGGTGCCGCGACCAGCCGCCAACTGCTCTGCCTTATGGAAGCCCGGACGGGGTTCGGGTACCGCATCCTCCGCAGTCTCCAGGAGGAAAGAAAAATTTGGGTTTCTCCGCTCGACCCGCACTTGGGCAGCACGTCCCAGCGCGTAATCACGCTCCGGGAGGTGGGCGAGTGGGACCGCGACGAGACCCGCCTGCAACTGGCGGATGCCTGGCTTCAGGCCCATGAGCTCGGATGGAAATGGATCCCTCACCAGCCGATCCCGTGGGTCGCAAGACGCGGTTCCGAGATGCCACTGGTGAGCGCGGCCGCAGGGGACGACGATCTGGGAATGGACGCCAGTATTCGGATCCGCGCAGTGGCGGAGGAGCACGGGAAGCACATGATCGCGTACACCGATTCCAATCGCGGGAGAGAGGCGCGGGTGCGAGACGTCTTCTCCGGGCCAAACGGGATCCGCGTTATCACCCCTTGGAGGCACTTCCGCGCGCGTGTCGATCCACGGCGGGATGCCCGGGCCCCGCAGGGGCGGTAGCCCGCTCCGCGGAGAGGACTACTCAACCCAAAGGTGCACAGGCGAGATCGTCGCCTGTGCACTTCTCGTTTCCCGGCTCTCCGCGTGGCCACTCAGAAAACCCTGCTCAGAAAAACTGCCGCAGACAGAGATCGAGCGCCGGTTGCCGCCGGTTTCGCAGCTCGAGCACGCTGCGGGTAGCCATCATCACGATTGGAGGTCTATCGCCTGGGGAGGGACGGACACATGGGAGAGAAGTTCGATCAGCGGGAGGCGCCGATCCTCGGCAGCCGTGTCCGCGTGGAGAAGCAATACACGCCCTCTGGGCCCGTCTACGTCCCGGTCGAATCCGAGCTTCAAGCGCCGCAGGAAATCGTTCGGGAGACCAAGCGCGTCATCCGCCGGCACATCCTCTCGCCCGATGGACGAACAGGCGTCGAGGAGACGGAAGAGGTGGATGTCGAGTACGCCCCGGCACGAGAGCAGGGCGGGCGCGTCCGCGGAATGAACGGCTTCGCGGCCGGGTTCACCGCGTTCATCGTGGTGTGCCTGGCCTTCTCGGCCATGGGCGGGAGCGACCAGTCCCCCGCCCTGATTCCGATGTACTGGATCGGCTTCGCGGCGCTCTGGGCATGGCTGGCGCGATGACGGGGAAACTCCTCTCGCACGCGATCGCATGGGCCCCGGACCCGCGAATCGAACGGGTTCGGCGCCGGCTTCAAGAGCTGGTTGACCCGGCGGCGCACGGGTACAGCTTCGCGCTCTGCCGGCGGCGCCACCCGGACGGGCAGCAACTCGTGCCGCGGGTGATCGGTGTGGTTACGCCTTGCGACTCCTGCGTTCTGACTCACCGGATGATCGCTGATCTCCCCCGCGTTCTCCGCCTGGAGGCAAACCGGGATATCCAGATTGTCAGCCTGTGCTCTGAGCCGGAGCTGGCGGATGAGCCCTGCGTTGGAATCCTCATCCGGTTCTTTGAGGAGGATGGATCGCACGAAGACGTTGCGGCGAGCGCCTCGTGCCTGCCGCTCGACGGGCTGGTTTTCTCCACGCTTCAGCCCATCCCGCCGCAGGGCTGGCCGCGATGATGGAGGTGTCCGCGGCGCAGCTGCTGATCCGAAAGACGAAGAGGGCGGCCAGGCGGAGCGGACAGTTCGGGCTCCGCTGGGGATGCGTGATCGGCACGAGCTATCACGATGATGAAGGGCCGGTCCTGCGGCTAACCACGCAGGGCGGCGAGTGTGTTTGGCTCACCGGCGCGATGCTGCGCGCGGTGCAGGGCGACTGGCTCTTCCTCGCCGGGCACACGCAGACCGCGCTTGAGTCCTGGCATGTTCGAGACGATGAGGAATTGGTGGATCACCTGTGGATGACGCATCGCCACCAGCCCACGCGCTGCACGGACCGAGAGATCCTGGTGGTGAACGAGAGCCAGTACCAAGCTGGTACGCTGTGGCCAGCGATCTTCCTCTCCACCGCGCGGCCCCGAGCGTGGCCCCTATGAGTTGGGCATGCGTAGTCACCACCGAGACGACGGAAGAGGGGATCGCGGCGTTCCACGTGCGGACCACAGGCGGCGAGAGTTTCTGGCTCACGCACGGACTGCTCGAGGACCTGGAGGGGAAGGTCTGGGGAACGGGAACGGTCTTGAGGGCCATCCTGCACCCGCCGGGCGGGTACGGACCTGAGCTCGTGACCGAGTTCCCCATCGCGTACTACCAGTCTGTGCTGGGAACGGAGTACTGGTCCTTGGCTGCGATGGTGACCTACCGGCCGGGGCACCCGCCCCTGGTGCTGCGCAGCGAAGCGCGGCCGCCGTCCTGGCCGTTGTGAAATCAGATCAGGGAATGGGTCTTGCGGCCCGTTCCACCGTTCCAGTTGGACTCACCGTTATCAACGGAGGCTACAATGGATCAGGACAGAGGAAATGCCGGCATCCACGACGGCGACCGGAGCGGCGGCAAGGAAACGGGCGGCGGCCGGGGCGGACCTTCAGGGGGCGGAACAACAGGGGGCGGAGGTGGCGGCGATCGGCCGGGCCCGAGTGGTGGTGGTGGCGGTGGTGTCGGAGAGAAGAGCAGCCCGGACCGGGAGCAGGGTGGCGGAGCCGTGAACAACAGCGACCGCAGTAGCGGAAAGGGAGACGACTAGCATCCGCTTGGCATCACCCCCGAAGACCCATCATAATAATGGGTAGCCAGAGTGATGACCTGGCGAAGCTTCAAGATGGTTGTGTGAAGTCTCCGGCCGGGAACCGGAGGGAGCCCCCGGGACGAGAAATCGTTCCGGGGGTTCCGCTTTTCGGAGGACTATGCGAGAGCCACTCTGGTGGTACACTATGCTTCAGCCGGCTTCCCACCGGCGCATTGGTCGCCATCCGACCGATGCAACACAACCATCTGAACAATCATGTCCTATGGATTTTCCCAGGGGGCTGGCGCAGCTGCCGGCCTGATCGCCCCACCCGCCCCGTTTCGCAAGCCTGCGGAATCGAAAAAACCTGCCCTAGCTCTGGCAGAAACTGAAAGCCTCACAGACCTGGGGAATGCGCAGCGATTCAAGCGCATCTTCGGGCACGACCTGCGTTGGGTGCCGCGTTGGAAGCGGTGGATGCAGTGGGAGGGCACTCACTGGGCGGACGTAGAGGAAGAGGACGTCCGTAAGCTGGCTCACCAGGTATCGGAGAGCCTGCAAGATGAAGCCAAGACTGCCGGAGATTCTGCGGCCCGGAAGGCTTTGCAGGAGCATGCGCGGAGGGCGAAATCGAGCAAGGACATCTCCGCTATGCTGAAGGAAGCGCGGGCTCTGCTCTCAGCGTCTCCTGACCAGTTCGATGCAGATGGCTATCTGTACAATGTGGCCAACGGCACCCTGGATTTCCGCGCCAAAGACGTCGCCTCCGTCTTTCGCCCGCACCGGCGCGAGGACTACGTCACGAAAGTCGTTCCCGTGGCGTGGGATCGCGCTGCCGTGTGTCCACGGTTCAACCGATTCATCCTCCAGATTTTCGCAGGCCACCAGGAAACCGCGGATTTCGTCCTCCGCACGATGGCGACCTGCCTCGTCGGCGATTTGGTGGAACAGGCCTACTATCTCTGGTTCGGCAAGAAAGGACGTAACGGCAAGGGCGCCCTTCAGCGGGTGCTCAACTCCCTCACAGATCCATACCGCGTAACGATCGACCCAAAGTTGTTCTTCGCGGACTTCAAGTACGATCCCAACTCGCCGAACTCGGCAGTGATGGCTTTGCGCGGCGCGCGCTTGGTGATCGGCAGCGAGATGGCGAAGGATGACGTA
>DATING010000855.1:0-2798 GCA_035474555.1 Longimicrobium sp.
ATGGCGGTCGCCACGATGGTGCCCTCGATGGCCGACATGAACATGGCCAGGATGAGGCCCGTGAACACCAGCGACCGGTGGGTGGTGCGTTCCTGCATTGCGCGGATGTGCCTGTACGTACGGTAGATGGAGAACGTTGCGCCGGCCGTCCCCTCGCGGAGCGGCCGGCGCGCGGACCCCATCGCACATTTCCTTCCAGCAGGGTTGAACCGCCTGCGCCCGCCCGGTCGCTGATCCAGGGACAGGCACCCGCTGCCACGCTTGGACGGATGCCCGCACCGTCTACGGCCTCGTCCATCGTTTGTTTTCCTGAGGGAGGCGCCGCCGGGGCCCTTCCCTGCCGCGATCTCCGGCGCCGACCGAAGGATCTCCTCGCCCGTGCATGCCCCCCGCGTCGCGCGTGGACGGACGCCCCCGCTGCCCCCGCCGCCCCTCCACCGCTTGTTTTCCTGAGGGAAGGCGCCGCCGAGTCCTTCCCCTGCCGCGATCCCGGTGCCGACCGAAGGATCTCCTCGCCCGTGCATGACCTCGATCCAAGCGCACGGTCCCCCCCGCCCGTCCGCCGTCCGTCCCGAGAACGCGCCTCAGGCCGAGATCCGAAAAACGGCGGCCTCACACGGAGTCAGCAGAGTCAACAGGGGATGACTCTGCTGTGAGATTCATCCTTTGCCGGACCTGGGATCAGCTCTCGATCTCCGACGTCTTGCACCCGTCCGTGTACGGCCCCGTCAGGAACGAGAACTGGTACCTGGGATGCGGATCGCGCGGCTTCTCCCGGTACCACCACGTCACCTCCCGCAGCCCGGCTTCCTCGAAGTTCTTCACCTCGTCAGGCGCGCGGTTCATCCGCGTGTGCACGGCCTGCATGGCCTCCGCGCAGTCGCCCTCCTGCGCATAGCCGGGCACCACGGCGGGCCGCTCCGTGCGGACCAGGTTCAGGCGGGTGAACACGTAGCCGCTGTCCGCGCCCATTACCCGCGCCCACCCGTTCGCGTCCGGCTCGCCCAGGCTCAGCGTGTCGCCGCGGTTCAGCTTGCGCACCACGCGGTATCGCTGCCCCGGCCCCGAGCGCACGTTCAGGGTGCCGTGCGCGAAGTGCGTGTTCCGGGACCGGGCGGGCGCGGCCGCCGGCTCGCTCGCGAGCTGCTTCCCCTCATCCGGCTGCGAGCCGTCCATGCTCCCCGTCGCCAGCACGGCGAACACGCCCACGATCAGCGCCGACGCGAGCTGCCTCCTCATTGCTTGCTCCAGACAGGTTCATAACGATGGCCGCGCCCCAGGCCGCCACGGAGAGGAGCAGGTCCGCCGGGTCGAACACCCCCGGCACCAGCCCCGCCAGCTGCCCCAGCTCGCCCCCGGCGCCCAGCGCGATCCCCGCGCACAGCCACCCTCGCCGCGCCCACCCCGGCTCGCCGCGCCAGACGATCGCCAGGCACGCCGTCAGCCCGTACACCCACAGCCCGTCCGGCGCGCTGTACAGCACCCACCCGGGCAGGTGCTCCGCCGCCGGCCGTGCCCACGCGCGCGCCGCCGGCACGGCTCCGCCCAGCCCCATCGCCTGCAGCCAGTCGAACACGCGCAGGTGCGGCGAGCGGAACAGCACGTAGATCGCCGCCCCCAGCACCACGGGCAGCACCCCGTGCAGCAGGGAACGCCAGCGCGGTGATGCGACGCGGGATCCGGCGCGGGACAGGTTCAACTGGGGTGGAGGACTGGAGATGGCGGATGGGCGGCGCGGCGTGCGCGAACGGAAGGGCACTTCGGCGGATGGGGACGACAGCGGCGCGGGGACAGTGCCGGTGCGGCTATCAATATGTTTCCAGCAGTCGGATTCGCAAGCACAAGCGGGAGTGCCCGTCTGCTCGCGCCCCCCGTTCAGCAGCAGCGGAGGTCGGGTTGGACGGCCAGGTCGGCGTGGTGCGCCAGCAACCACCGTTTCATGGCGTCCGGCTTGATGTCGCGCGCTTCGATCTCCTCGGCCGAAAGCGGGAACTCGTCCAGGACGTACGCCCCCGGATCCGCCTCCAGGAACTCCGGTCCGCTACGTTCCGCCTCGTCCCAGGATGCGACGTCCGCCAGGTAGAACAGCTCGCGATCGGCCGACGTGGGGCCCGGGTCCCGTTCCAGGACGAAGAGCAGTTTGCGGACGGTCGCCGTTCCTCCCGTTTCCTCGCGCACCTCGCGCAGCAACGCCGACTCGGGATCCTCGTCCTGGGCCTCCACGCCGCCGCCGGGAAACACCCAGTACGGCGACGTGCCGGCACGGACACGTTTGATCAGGAGCAGGTTGCCCGTGGGCGTGAGCAGCACTGCGCGCACCCGCGCCTGGACCGTCCGTTCGTCGCGCATGCAGGCATCCCATCCCGGGAATCCGGAAAAACAACAAGCCCCCGGAGCGCGTAAGCACTTCGGGGGCTTGAAGTCAGGGCAGTGGGCCTGGGCCGATTCGAACGGCCGACCTCACGCTTATCAGCCGAGCGAGGCAGCGCTGCCCGGCGCCAGCAGGCGCCAGTGAGCGCCAGAAACCCGCATCCTGACTCGATATGGCGCTGACTGGCGCCAGCCGACGCCGGCCAGCGCCAGCCCGCGCACTGCGGTTCCTGGCACTATTTCGGGCAACGTTTTTTGAGCATGAGTTTAGGCCCACCTGAGCGGCTCCGCATCTGTGCACATGGGTTTTGCACGCAGAGACAATCGAGCGAAAAGCGGACTGGCACCGCCCCCATCCGGACCGTCCCCATCAACCCTCCCGAGCACCACGGCAGCAGAGAACGACGGAGGCCACGGAGAACTGCAGT
>DATING010000856.1:0-3344 GCA_035474555.1 Longimicrobium sp.
GCCCACCAGCCGGCCCTCCGTGTGCGCCCCCAGATCGATGCCCGCGGCGCTGTTGCGGATGTTGTTGCCGGTGATGTGCGTTCCCGTGATGTCGATGTCGAACCCCTCGGCCTCGTTGTGGAACGCGGGCGAGCAGGCGTCGAAGTTGTTGTCCGTCACGTGCAGGTCCGTCCCGGTGCCGGCGAACACGCCGCAGCGGCCGGTGTTGCGGAACGAGCAGTTGCGGATGGTGATCCGCTCGTAGTAGTTGCCGATGGACACGGCGTCGCCGCGCACGTTCACGAACTCGCAGTCGTGGATGGACACGTCCTCGCATCCCGCCGTGCCGGAGGTGGCCGCATCCAGGCGAAGGGCGTGCATGTGCTCGCTGCCGGTGGCCGTGTCCTGCACCGCGCGCGAGCCGTCCAGCGTGAGGTTGTCCACCTCGATCCCCTTCTCGGCGCGGGCGAACAGCATCCGCACGAAGCCGGCGTGCGCGCCCATCAGCTTGATGCGGCTTCCGGCCCGGTGGCCCGTGAGGCGCACGCCGCTGGGCAGGTACAGCACCAGCGTCAGGGGGTGGAGCGGCGGGTCCTGCCGGGTGACGAGGTAGAAGTTCGCCGCCGCGTGCGGGGGCAGGTACACCACGCCGCGGGTGGGGGCGGCGGCGTTGATGGCGGCCTGGATGAGCGGGGTGTTGTCCGTGCCGAAGATGAGCGTCACGCCGGTGGCCGTGGCGGTGGCCGCGGCGGCCGTGGTGATGGTGGTGGCGTTCACGACCGTGGCGATGGTCGTGCGCACCTGTGCGCCGAGGGAGATGGACTTGCCCACGTCGCCCGGAGTGAACGCGGCGGTGGCGCTGGTGACGGTGGTGGAGCCGGTGGTCGTCGCGCCGTCCGCGACCTCGCGCCCGTCCGGCACGGCGCCGTACGCGCTGACGTTGAAGACCATCCCGCCCCTGTCCGTCCCGGTGGCGCCCTGGTCGTGGATCACGCCCGTGATTGCTGCCATGACTCCCTGCTTTCGTGAAGGGTTTTCCTTCTTCCGGAGTGCCCGTTGACGCGGTGCTCCGCGGCTCACGAACACGTACCGAATATAAACCGAAAGTCGAGACCACAGCAGGCATACAGCGTACCTGTTTGCCTTCTTCGTGACCTTTCCCGGACGATGCGCAGGGGGATGCGAACCGCCCCGCCGCGAAGGTCGCGGCGGGGCGGTGGCGGTCTGGGATCCAGTGCAGCCGGGTGGGCCGCGGAAACCGCTCAGCCGATCACGGGCGGGTCAGCGGGATGGGCGCTTCCACCCATACGTCCACCGGCACGCCCTCCACGGTCGCGGGCTCAAAGCGCAGCCCCCGCGTCACCCGCACCAGGGCCTGGTCCAGCGCGGGCCGGCCGCTGCGCGGAACGTTCGCGTACGCCACCCTCCCTTCGCGCGTCACCAGCATCTTCAGGTGGGCCGTGCCCGTCATGCCGCTGCCCTCCTCCTGGATGACCTGCCGCAGCTCCTGGTAGAACCACTCCCGGTTCGTTATCTGCGGAGTGCACTCCACCACGGATGCGATCCCCCCGGGAACGAGCACCGGGTCGAGGCGAAAGTACAGCAGGTTGTCGTCTGCGGGCAGCGAGGCGAGCAGGGGCGCGCGCCGCGCCAGCGCGTCACGGACCAGTCGTTCGGGCACGTTGGCCCCGTGCAGGCGGATCTCCGCGCGCCCCGTGGCGCGGTCCTGGATCACCATCACCACCATGCCGGCGGGCTGCTGGATGCCGGCCTGCCGCGCGGCCGCCTCCACGTCGGCGTCAATCGAGTCCACCACCGCCTCCCGTACCCCCCGCCACTCGCTCATCGCGACGGGCGTGGCGCCGGTCTCCGCCGGGCGCGCCGTGGTACTGCACCGGCCGTCGGCCCGTTGCGCATCGGCGGGCGTGGCGGACAGGATGGCGGCGGACAGAATGATGATTCGGATCAGCATGATGTCTCCCGGGATGAGGAACGGTGGAGTGCCTCCGGCGGACGCAAGCAGATACGGATGAAGCAGATGCGGAGTTGCAAACCGGCGGACGTGATCGAACCGTAGGAGATGGGCACGCGCTCCGTCGCCGGATCGCGAAGCAGCCGCTCGACGCCGTCCGCGACGCGATGACGAGTCCATCCGGCGGACGAATCCATGCAGCCGCGACGCGGTTCATCGCGAATTTTCGGGAGGCACCTGCGCCGCGTCGGGCGCCGAAGACCGGGTCGCGCAATCACACGATCGCGTCTTGGGGGCACCCCGTGCGCGGCTTCAATCCGACAGGACGACGGACTACCGCCGATGCCTGTCCCGCTCGAATGTACGTCGTGGCGCGGACGGATGAAACGCTGATCGTGGCACGGGCGGGTGCCGGCACGAGGGGCGGCGTTCTTTCGCGGGACGGGTAGATCCTTCGGTCGGCGCCGGAGATCCAGCGACGGGATGGGCCGGGCGGGGGCCTCCCTCAGGAAAACAAACGGTTCGTGCGACCGGCGTCAGCGCGCGCCGAGCTGGATGGGAAGCACGACCCACACGTCGATGGGCACGCCGCCCAGCGTCGCCGGGGTGAACGCTTGCCGCCGGGCGATGTCCAGGATGGCGCGGTCCACCAGCGGCTCCGAGCCGCGGCGGCCGAGGACGGCGAACACGACCTCGCCGCCCCGGTCCACCAGCATGCGCACGTGCACCCGTTCCCGCGACCGGGCAGAGTTGAAGAAGCGGCTCTCCCGCTGCGCGAACTCCATCAGGTCGCGGCGCAGCTGCTCGATGTTCAGCAGCCGCGGCTCGCACTCCACCGCGTCCGGCGCGGCGGCCGGACCCGGGTCCATCCGCAGGTAAAACGTGCTTTCCCGCCCCGGCCACGTGGCCAGGTGCGCTTCGCGGCGGCGCAGCAGGGCCCGGACGGCCTCACCCTGCACGGGCGCGGAGAACGTCTGCACCTCCGCCTCGCCCGTGCGGCGGTCGCGCACGTCCACCACGACGAGCCCCTCCGGCTCCGCGTAGCCCGCCGCGCGAAGGGAATCGATCACCTCCGCCTGCAGCGCCTCGCGCCACGCCTTCGCGGCCTCCGTGCGGGCGCGCTCCGCCGGGCGCTCCCGCGACGCGCGCACGGGGATGCACCGCTGCGCCTCGGCCGGAGCCGCGGCCAGCAGCGCGCCCGCCATCAGCAGGAATCCGATCTTCTTCACGGAAACGCTCGCGAAACGAAAGGATGGACGGATCGGGATAGGAGGCAGCCGGGTATTCCGGCTGCACCCCTCCCACACCACCGGACATGCGGGTCCGCATCCGGCGGTTCGAAGAGTTGAGGTCAGTGCGGAGCCAGCCGGAGCAAGCCCATCTGCTCGAAGAG
>DATING010000857.1:0-2258 GCA_035474555.1 Longimicrobium sp.
CCGCTGCGCGCTGGATGCGTGACTTCGCCCGTGCGATGACGGACATCCAACCCGAGAAACGTGAGATGACCATGCGCGCCCCGCTTCGCCTGCCGCTGCTCGCCGCCGCCGTCCTCCTGCTCGCCGCGTGCGGCCGCGACCCCATCCCCGCGGAGCCCGCGGCGGACGTCCCCGTCGCGTCGGCGGACGCCGGGTTCTCCGTCTACGAGCTGGAGACGCGCTGGCGGGATGCGGACGGGCGGGAGCGGGCGCTGGGCTCGCTCGCGGGGCGGGTGCAGGTGGTGGCGATGGTGTACACGCAGTGCTCGCACACCTGCCCGCTGATCGTCACGGAGATGAAGCGCCTGGAGGCCGCGCTCACGCCGGCGGACCGGGCGCGCACGGGCTTCGTGCTCGTCTCCATGGACCCCGCACGCGACACCCCCGCCCAGCTGGCGGCGTTCGCGACGAGCATGCGGCTGGACCCCGCCGCGTGGACCCTGCTGACGGCGGATGACGACGCCGTGCGCGAGCTGGCCGCGCTGCTGGGCATTCGCTACCGGCCGGAGGCGGACGGGCAGATCTCGCATTCCAACACCTATCTCGTGCTCGATCCGGCCGGGCGGATGATCCACCGGCAGGACGGCGTGGGCCGCGGCGTGGCGCCCGTGCTCGCCCGCATCCGCGCGGCCTCGGCGGATGCACGCTGACGCATCCGCCGAAACCGATGGAAGCCGGGCCGCTGAACCAACCTGGAGGTGCATCATGACCGTCTCAACCGCCCGCTCGCTGCGCATCGGCGCGCTCGTGGCGGCGTCGCTCTCCCTCGCCGCCTGCGCCACGGGCGGGCAGCCGCGCGCGGGCGTGGTCAACACCAGCCGCATGGGCGTGATCAAGGGCCCGGGCGTGGTCGCGCCCGGCGTGCTGCAGGTGGAGGCGGGCTACCTGCAGGCGGAGCGGGGCGAGCGCATCCGCCGCGCGTATGGCGAAACGCTGCTGCGCGTGGGGTTGGGATACGACACGGAGTTGCGTGCCACCTTCCCGTCCTACCTGCGGACGACCTCACCGACGGCCAGCCCCGAAGGCGCCGGCGATGCCGCGCTCGCGCTCAAGCACCGCGTCCGCGCGCCGGCGGGATGGCGTCCCGGCCTCGCTTTCACGCTCGGCTCCACCCTGCCGACGGGCGCGGAGGCCGTGAGCGCCGGCGAAGCCCAGCCGGAGGCGATCGCATCCGCCGAGTGGCGGCTGCCGCACGCGACGGCGCTCGTCGTGCTCGCCGGGCACCGCCGCGCAGTGCTGGCGGGCGACCGCTTCGGCCAGAACACCCTGGGCGCCGCCGCCCGCGCGGATTTCGGCCGATCGGTCACGGGGCAGGTGGAGTATGCGCGCATCTCCGCCACCCGCGCCGGCGCGACGGACATCGGGCAGCTGCGCGGCACGGTGGCCCTGCGCATCACGCGAGACCTGCAGCTGGACGGCTGGGCCGGCCGCGCCACCCAGGACGGCGGCCCCGCCGAAGCGCAGTTCGGCTTCGGGATCACGCGCCGCTGGTAGGGAGGTAGACGGCGGCAGAACGCAGTACGGGGCGGAGGGCGTGGAGGCGTAAACGTGTGCGGTCGAAAACCTTGCTTCGGTTTATGTTCGGTGGTATATTTAAGACCCGTCACGAAGGAGATCGCAGCACGATTCGATAAGGGATGCCGATGATGAACCAGCCGCCTGCCGCCGATCCCAGCCACGCGTCCGTCCGCCACATGCGCGAGGTCGCGGCCATCCGCGTGGAGAACACCTCCCTGCGCAAGGTGGCGCGCGAGATCGGCATGAGCCCCACGGGACTCAAGAAGTTCCTGGAGGGGACGGCGCCGTACTCCCCCACGGTGCGCCGCCTGCGCAACTGGTACGTGCGGTACGCGGCCGTGCAGCGCAGCGACGTGGAAGAGGTGGATGCGAGCGCGGCCCTGGAAGTGCTGATGCACGACCTTCGCTCGGATCCGCGCCGGGATGCTGCCCTGCACGTGCTGGAGGCGGTGGGCAGCGGCTACGAGCGCAGCGGCAAGCCCAAGCCCGCCTGGCTCTCGGAGCTGCGCACTCGCTACGCCGCCTGAAAACGGAGGCGCCTCCCCTCTCCCGCAAACTGTGCGGGAGCGGGGGAGAACCCGGTTCGTGCACGGGGCGGGCATCGCGCCGCGCCCCCACCCGCTCGTCGCCTCGCGACCTCCCCCACTCCTGGGGGAGGTGCTTTGGGATCCAGCAGGGAAGCCCGCCACCCGGCAGGCCCC
>DATING010000858.1:0-4659 GCA_035474555.1 Longimicrobium sp.
CGCTTCTTTATTGGCGGCGGATTCGACCCCGATCCTGCATCCAGACCCAAGGACGGCCGTAAAACTCCATACGCGCGTGAGGAGGCGCGGAGGACGAGGGAGAGGGGCGCGCGAATTGACGCCTTTGAGCGGATTGTGGCACAATTCTCGTTGGATCGTCAGTCAACGGTATGGCCCGGAGCGATGCTGGAACGCGCGGCATCGGCCATTTCCGAGGCGACGGCTGGCATTGTGCGGACGGGTGCGTCAAAAGATTGGGTACTTTACGCCACGTTGTGTACCTGGGATGTCGCACGCCGACGGCCTGCACGAACTGTCAAGTCTCTCGCCAAGTGCCTGACCTGCATCAACTTACGAAGATCCACCCCGACGGAATGCCGCCCGGTACGGCCGTTGCTACTATCCGAAGTAGCAGAACCACCCGTATGCAGGTGTTCGTGACCGAAAGGGTGGGGTGCGGGGCAGGCTGGGGCCGCCATAATGTGAGTACCCTCGAGTGCGGCGCCCCCCTACGATGCAAAGCTTGTATGCTCGTGGCTCCAGTCTCCCGCGTCACCCCTTTCGGGCGCCGGCCCCGCGCCGGCGGCGTGGACGGGCCGTCCCGGATCGGGGCGGCCCGTTCTCGCGCATTGCACACACCGGGGTCCCTGCCCCGGCCAACCCAGCGCCCGGATGCAGCGGATCAACTACAACCACCTCTGGTACTTCTGGATGGTGGCCCGCGAAGGCAGCATCTCGGCGGCCGCGAAAAAGCTGGACGTGACGCAGCCTGCCGTCAGCAGCCAGGTTGCCCGGCTGCAGCGTTCCCTGGGCACCAAGCTGTTCGAGAAGAGCGGGCGCGGGCTGGCGCTTACGCCGGCCGGCGCCACGGTGTACGGGTACGCCGACGAGATGTTCGAGCTCGCCCGCGAGATGCTGGAGACGATGGACCGCGGCGGCCCGCGCGCCCTGCGCCTGGCCGTGGGCGTGGCCGAGGGCTTTCCCGCCGTGCTCACGCACCGGCTGCTGGCCCCCGCAACCACGCTGCCGCGCCCCGTGCGGCTGAAGGTGCGGCACGGGTCGCTCGCGCGGCTCACGGCGGAGCTGGGCGCGCGCGAGCTGGACCTGGTGCTGTGCACGGAGCGGCTTCCCGCCGGGAGTGCCGTGCGCGCGCGCCCGCACGCACTGGGCGAGTGCGGGGTGGTGCTGCTGGCGGAGGCGGAGATGGCGCAGCGGCTGGCGCCCGGGTTTCCCGCCTCGCTGGACGGCGTCCCGTTCGTGCTGCCGCCCTCCTCCGCGCCCCTGCGGCGCACGTTTGACCAGTGGCTGCAGGCGCAGGGCGCCGCGCCGGCCGTGGTAGCGGAGATGGACGACTGGGGCGAGGCGCTGCTCCTGGCGCAGTCTGGCGCGGGGGTGGTGGCGGTGCCGGCGGCGGCGGAGGAGGAGCTTCGGCAGCTGTACCGGCTGGAGGTGGTGGGAAACGCGCCCGACGCCGTGCAGCACTTCTACGCCCTGACCGCCGAGCGCCGCCCGCGGAACCGCGGCGTGGTGGCCGTGCTGGAATCCGCCCGGGCCAATCCGTTGCGATAGGGGCGGCCGGATCGCCGTCCCACGCGTTCTCCCAGGACGCGTGGGCGGTTGAGAACGGCAACGGACCGGACCGCCGTCTCCCGTGCGGGGGCCCTCACCCCCCGGCCCCCTCTCCCGTACACAACCTGTCATCACCCTCAGGTGCCTGCCCTGTACGGGAGAGGGGGAGAACTTCGTGCGCTCCCCACATCCATCCTGACGCACTAACGCACTAACGCACTGACGCACTCACGCACTCCCCCACTAAACCTTCCGGCGCTTCCACGCATCTGATCTCGCGAACCACGGTGGCGCGGTGCCGCCGGGGCAACCTACCTCGCGATCCCGACCGGAGCCGACGATGCGTACGTCCCGCTTCTACCTTCTGCCCCTGCTGGCCGCCGCCACCCTGGCGCAGCCCGCCGCCGCCCAGCGGTCCAGCGACTGGGCCGAGAACTGCCGCAACAACTGGCGCGGCAGCAACAACGACCGCAAGACGTTCTGCGAAGTGCGCGAGACGCGCATCCCGGCGCGCGGCAGCCTGCGGGTGGACGGCGCGCAGAACGGCGGCGTGACGGTGCGGGCGCACGAGGGCCGCGACATCGTGGTGCGCGCCCGGGTGCAGAGCTGGGCCCGCAGCGACGGTGCCGCGCGCGAGGTGGCCCGCGGCATCCGCGTGAGCACCGACGGCACCATCCGCGCGACCGGCCCATCCACGGAGGGGCGCGGCCAGGGGTGGGCCGTGGGATACGAGATCCTCGTCCCGGCGCGCACCAACCTGGACGTGCAGACGCACAACGGGCCCATCTCCGTGGAGCGGGTGGCGGGCACCATGAACCTGCGCGCGCACAACGGACCCATCGACCTGCGCGAGCTGTCCGGCAACGTGCGGGCGCGGGCGCAGAACGGGCCGCTCACGGTGCGGCTGGCCGGCCGGCGGTGGAACGGCGAGGGGCTGGACGCGGAGACGGTGAACGGCCCCGTCAGCCTGGATATTCCGCGCGGCTACGCGGCGCACCTGGAGAGCGGTAACCGGCATGGTCCCCTCAGCGCCCCGGAACACCTGCGCCCCGCGCGCAACAGCCGAAACCGGTGGACCGGGGGCGGCCGCATCAACACCGAGATCAACGGTGGCGGACCCACCATCCGCGTGGTGACGACCAACGGCCCTGTCGACATCGACGAGACCTGAGGCAACGGCCGGGTCCGGGGTCCGAACGTCATCGATCGAATGAAGTTGGATGCACGAGAGGCGCTCCTGCGGGGGGCGCCTTTCGACATTCGGGCGGAACTCGGGCGGAACTCGGGAGGAACGGGCAGAGTTCGGGCGGAACGGGCGGAGTTCGGGCGGAACCGGCAGAGCGAATGAATTCGCCGCAACGACCACACGAAGTCCGCCTGCGCGGACTGTCCGTCGCGGGCGAGTGCCACGCCGCCGGCGGCATCCCGTGAACGGAACGGTTTTCTCCCCTCTCCGCGAGGAACGAGCGGGGAGGGGCCGGGGGAGGGGCCGCCCGATGCCGGCGCGATCCATCCTCCCCTGCACGGCTGTCGGCCTCCCCCTCTCCCAGCGCAGTTTGCCGCCGAAGAAGCCGGGGGTGGCGGACGCACTGCCGCACTCTCGCACTTTCGCACTTTCGCACTTTCGCACTTTCGCACTGCGGTCGATGATTCGGGCCGAACCTTGCAGGCGTTGCGGGCGGACGAAGGAACACACCGGGACCGGGAGAAAGACCATGCGGCTGGGGATGGTGGGGCTGGGCAAGATGGGCGGCAACATGGCGCAGCGCCTTACGCGCGGCGGGCACGAGGTCGTCGTCCACGACCGCGACGAGACCGTTACGCGCAGCATCGCCGAGGCGGCGGGCGCACGCGCGGCCACGTCGCTGGACGAGCTGGTGGCGGGGCTGGATGCGCCGCGCGCCGTGTGGGTGATGGTGCCCGCGGGCGCACCCACGGAGCAGGTGCTGCGCGACGTGGCGGACCGCATGCAGCCGGGCGACGTGCTCATCGACGGAGGCAACAGCAACTTCAAGGACACGCAGCGCCGCGCGCAGGAGCTCGCGGGCCGCGGGATCCACCTGATCGACGCGGGCACCAGCGGCGGCATCTGGGGGCTGGAGAACGGCTACTGCCTGATGGTGGGCGGCGACGTGGACGCGGTGATGCTCTGCGAGCCGGCGTTCCGCACGCTGGCGCCGGAGAACGGCTACCTGCACGTGGGCGCCACGGGGTCCGGGCACTTTACCAAGATGGTGCACAACGGCATCGAGTACGGCCTGCTGCAGGCGTACGCGGAGGGCTTCGAGATCCTGCAGAAGAGCGGGATGGGCCTCGATCTCCGGGCCATCGCGGACCTGTGGAACCACGGCTCCGTGGTCCGCTCGTGGCTGCTGGAGCTGCTGGAGCGCGCCTACGCGACGGAGGGGCAGCAACTGGAGCGCATCCGCGGCTGGGTGGCGGACAGCGGCGAGGGACGGTGGACCGTGGAGACGGCGCTGGACCTGGACGTGCCCGCGCCCATCATCACCCTGTCGCTGCAGATGCGCTTCCGTTCGCGGCAGGACGAGTCCTACGGCGCGCAGGTGATCGCGGCGCTGCGCAACCAGTTCGGCGGGCACGCCGTGAAGCACGTGGAGCCGGGGGAGGGCGGCGCATGACGGACGAGGCCGCCCTCCCCGACGTCCCCTCCGCGCCGCCGCAGGGGGAGACGCCGCTCCGCACGCCCATGCAGGACCCGCTGCAGCGGGTGAAAGTCCCCGATCCGCTCGTGATGGTGATCTTCGGCGCCACGGGAGACCTGGCGCGGCGCAAGCTCATGCCGGCGCTGTGGAAGCTGCAGTCCGACGGGCTGCTGCCCCGGGAGTTCGCCATCGTGGGCAACTCGCGCGAGGACATCGACGACGCCACCTACCGCGAGCGGATGCGGGCGGCCCTGGAGGAGTTCGCCGAAGCGCCGAACGCGGGCGCGTGGGAGGAGTTCTCGGCGCGCATGGTCTACGTGCCGGGCTCCACGGACGATCCATCCACCTTCGTGACGCTGGGCAAGCGGCTGGGGGAGATGGACAGCGCCCACGGCACGGCGGGGAACCGGCTCTACTATCTCGCGTT
>DATING010000859.1:0-1772 GCA_035474555.1 Longimicrobium sp.
CCGCGTACAGCGCCGACAGCTCGCGGAACAGCACCCCCATGCTCCACCCGTCGCTGACGACGTGGTGCATGGAGAGCAGGAGCACGTGGTCTTCCTCGCCCAGCCGCAGCAGCCCCGCGCGGAAGAGCGGGCCCGCCGACAGGTCGAACGCGCGCCGGGCCTCCTCGCCCGCGCGCTGCCTCGCCGCCGCCTCGCGGTCCGCCTCGTCCACTCCCGACAGGTCCCACACCGGCAGCTCGAACCCGTCGAAGGGCGCGATGGTCTGCACCGGCGAGCCGTCCGCTTCCTGGAACGTGGTCCGCAGCGAGTCGTGGCGCCGGACGATCTCCCCCAGCGCGCGCTCGAATGCGGGAACGTCCAGCGCACCCACCAGGCGCCGTGCCAGGGGCATGTTGTAGGTGGTGCTCCCGGGATTCAGCCGATCCAGGAACCACAGCCGCTCCTGCGCGAACGACAGCGGCAGGGGCTGCGTGCGCTCGACCGGCACCACCGCGGGCAGCACCGGCAGCTCCGCGTGGCGCAGCTCCTCCACGCGCACCGCCAGCTCCCCCACCGTGGGGCCCTCGAAGAGCGCCCGCAGCGGCAGCTCCACGCCGAACAGCTCCCGGATGCGCGAGACCACCCGCGTGGCCAGCAGCGAGTGCCCGCCCAGCTCGAAGAAGCTATCCTCCAGCCCCACCCGCTCCAGCCGCAGCACCTCCGCCCAGATCCCCGCCAGCACCTCCTCCATCGGCGTCCGTGGCGCCACGTACTTCTCGTCCGCCGAGCCCAGCTCCGGCGCCGGCAGCAGATTGCGGTCCAGCTTGCCGTTGGCCGTCAGCGGCAGCGCGTCCAGGAGGACGAAGGCGGACGGGACCATGTACTCCGGCAGGCTCCGCCGCACGTGCGCGCGCAGCGCCTCCGCCTCCGAGTCACCCACGACGTACGCCACCAGCCGCGTCTCGCCCGCATCCGCGCGCGCTACGACCACGCAGTCCGCGACGCTCTCGTGGGCCCGCAGGACGGACTCGATCTCGCCCAGCTCGATGCGGAACCCGCGCACCTTCACCTGGAAGTCCAGCCGCCCCAGGTACTCGATGGCGCCGTCCGCCCGCCAGCGCGCCCGGTCGCCGGTGCGGTACAGCCGCGCGCCGCCTTCGGCCGAGAACGGATCGGGGACGAAGCGCTCCGCCGTCATCGCCGCGCGGCCCTGGTAGCCGCGCGCCACCTGCACCCCGCCGATGTACAGCTCGCCCGGCACGCCCAGGGGGACGGGCCGTAGCGCCGTGTCCAGCACGTACAGCTGCGTGTTCCACACCGGCGCGCCGATGGGCACCACGCTGGCCGCTCCGTCGCGCGGGCAGGTCCAGCAGCTCACGTCCACGGCCGCCTCGGTGGGGCCGTACAGGTTGGTGAGCACCACGGGCTCGGCGAACCGGTCGTAGAAGCGCCCCACCAGCGCCGGCGGCAGCGCCTCGCCGCTGCACACGACGTGGCGCAGCGACGCGCAGCGGCCGGGCTCCGCCGCCTCCACGAACGACTGAAGCATGGAGGGGACGAAGTGCAGCGCGGTCACGCCTTCGCGCTCGATCACCTCCTGCAGGTACTGCGGGTCGCGGTGCCCGTCCGGGCGCGCCATCACCAGCCGCGCCCCCTGCTGCAGCGGCCAGAAGAACTCCCACACCGACACGTCGAAGCCGAACGGCGTCTTTTGCAGCACCACGTCGTCCGCGCCGATGCCGAAGTGCGCCTGCATCCACACCAGCCGGTTCACCACGCCCCGGTGCTGGTTC
>DATING010000860.1:0-4111 GCA_035474555.1 Longimicrobium sp.
TGAGCACCATGATCCGCATCACCCCGGAGGACGTGCGGCTGGCCGTGCACGCGGGGGACAAGGAGGCCGCCATCCGCGCCGTGGGCGGCCTGCTGGCGGAGCGCGGCTACATCGACGCCGGCTACGTGGAGAGCATGCTGGGGCGCGAGGGGCAGGCCAACACCTACCTGGGCAGCGGCATCGCCATCCCGCACGGCATGGCGCAGCACCGCGAGCTCATCCACCGCACCGGCGTGGCCGTCGTCCAGCTGGACGGGGGTGTGGACTGGGGCGGCGGGCAGCAGGTGCGGCTCGTGGTGGGCATCGCCGCGCGCTCGGACGAGCACCTGGGCATCCTGGCGGCGCTCACGGACGTGCTGGACGATCCCGTCGCGGCGGAGCGCCTGGCGAACACGCGCGATCCCGCGGAGGTCGCCGCCGCCCTCACCCGCGGCGCGCCGGGCGCCGTGCTGACGCCGGTGGAGGCGCTGGAGGGCGCGGTGCACGTGGACGTGCAGGTGGCCGGCGGGCACGGCCTGCATGCGCGCCCGGCGACGTTCCTGGTGGACGTGGCCATGCGCTTCGAATCCGAGATCCGCGTGGGCTACCAGGGGCGCATCGGCAACGCCAAGGCGCTGGCGGCGCTGCTGAAGCTCGGCGTGGAGGGGGGCGAGACCATCCGCATCTTCGCTGCCGGGCCGGACGCGGACGCGGCGCTGGAGGCCCTGCGCGAGGCGGTGGAGAGCGGGCTGGGCGAGGGCGAGGGGCACGCCGCGGTGGTGGACGAGGAGGCGTGGACGCCGGCGCGGGGCGAGCGCGCCATCGCCGGCGTTCCCGCGTCCCCGGGGCTGGCGATCGGGCCGCTGTACCAGTTCCAGGTGACGCGCGTGGTCGTCACGGACGTGACGGCGGAGAATCCTGAAGAGGAGAAGCGGCGGCTGGGGCAGGCCATCGAGACGGCGCGCGAGCAGCTGGCCACGCTGTACGCCAGCATGGAGCAGCGCTCCGGCAAGGGCGAGGCGATGATCTTTCGCGCCCACCAGGCCCTGATCCTGGACCCCGAGCTGCACACGGAGGTGCACGCGGAGATCGACGCCGGGCACGCGGCCGCATACGCGTGGCAGCGGGCCATCGAGACGCGCGCGGTGGAGGTCGGCAGCGTGGACGACGAGCGCTTGGCCGCCCGCGCCACCGACCTGCACGACGTGGGGCAGCGCGTCCTGCGCGCGCTCGTGGGCACGGAGCACGGCGAGCCGAGCTTTCCGGACCACCCCGTCATCCTCGTCGCGGACGACCTGACGCCGTCGCACACGGCGCGGCTGGACCCGCAGCGGATCCTGGGCCTGTGCACGGCGTCCGGCGGGCCCACGTCGCACACGGCCATCATTGCGCGCTCGCTGGGCATCCCTGCCGTCGTGGGTGCCGGGCCGGCGGTGCTGGAGCAGCCGGAGGGGACCGTCTGCATCGTGGACGGCAGCGGGGGGCAGCTGTACCTGGATCCCGGCGAGGAAGACCTGGAGTCCGCCCGCGGCTTCCAGGCGGACCTGGCGCGGCGCCGCGACACGGAGCACGCCACCCGCTACCAGCCCGCGATTCTCCGCGACGGGCACCGGGTGGAGGTGGCCGCGAACATCGGCAGCGTGGCGGAGGCGGAGCAGGCGGTGGAGGCGGGCGCGGAGGGCGTGGGGCTGATGCGCTCGGAGTTCCTGTTCCTGGGCCGCGAAACGGCGCCCACGGAAGACGAGCAGTACGAGGCGTACGCGGCCATGGCGCGGGCCATGGGCGGGCTGCCGCTCATCATCCGCACGCTGGACATCGGCGGGGACAAGGTGGTCCCGTACCTGTCGCTGCCGAAGGAGGAGAACCCGTTCCTGGGCGTGCGCGGCATCCGCCTGTGCCTGCGCAAGCCGGAGCTGTTCATCCCCCAGCTGCGCGCCATCTACCGCGCGTCCGCCGTGGGGCCCGTCCGCATCATGTTCCCCATGATCGCCACGCTGGAGGAGCTGCGCGAGGCGAAGGAGACGGCGGAGCGGGTGCGACTGGAGGTGGGCGCGGACCCGGTGGAGATCGGCATCATGATCGAGGTGCCCAGCGCCGTGCTGATCGCGGATTCGCTGGCGCGCGAGGTGGATTTCTTTTCCGTGGGCACCAACGACCTGACGCAGTACGTGCTGGCGATGGACCGCATGCATCCCACGCTGGGCGCGCAGGTGGACGGGCTGCACCCCGCCGTGCTGCGGATGATCGACATGACCGTGCGCGCGGCGGACCGGGCGGGCAAGTGGGTGGGCGTGTGCGGCGGCATCGCGGGCGATCCGCTGGGCGCGCTGATCCTCACGGGGATGGGCGTCGCCGAACTGTCCATGAGCCTGCCCAGCATCGCGGCCGTCAAGGCGTCGCTGCGCCGCTACTCGCACGCGCAGGCCAAGACGTTCGCCGCGAAGGCGCTCGCCCGCGACACGGCCCGCCAGGTGCGCGAGCTCCCCCTCCCATGACCCCTGAGCCCGTGACCCCCGAGCCCGTGATTTCTGAGCCCGCGCCCGTGACCCTGCCCGAGAAGCGTACCGTCGACGTCGTCACCGTCACGCCGAACCCCGCCATCGACTGGACGGTGACGGTCCCCGGCTTCGCGGCGGGCGCCGTGAACCGCGCGACGGGGGAGCGGTCGCAGCCGGCGGGGAAGGGGGTGAACGTGGCCGCGGCCCTGGCCGGCTACGGGCAGGGAGTGGCCGCGACGGGCTTCCTGGGCCGCGACAACGCCGCGGCCTTCGAGGCGTTCTTTGCCGCGCGGCGCATCGGCGACGCGTTCGTGCGCGTGGACGGCCCCACGCGGACGGGGATCAAGATCGTGGACCCGGACCGGCAGGAGACGACGGACGTCAACTTTCCCGGCGCGATGGTCTCGGGGGATCACCTGGATGCGCTGCGGGAGCGGGTGAAGGCGCTGGCGGCGCGGGGCAACCGGTGGTTCGTGCTGGCCGGGAGCCTGCCGCCGGGCGCGGACGCATCGCTGTACGCCGTGCTGACCCGCTCCATCACGGCCGCCGGGTGCCGCGTCGTGGTGGACACCAGCGGCGACGCGCTCCACCAGGCGCTGGATGCCGCGCCGTCCATCGTCAAGCCGAACGTGCACGAGCTGGAGGCGCTCGCCGGCCGCGCGCTGCCGTCGACGGCCGACGTGGCGGACGCGGCGCGCGCGCTGCTGGAGCGGGGCGTGGAGCTGGCCGCGGTCTCCATGGGCGCGGAGGGCGCGCTGTTCGTCACGCGCGAGGCCATCGTCCACGCGCGCCCGCCGGCCGTGGAGGTCGGCAGCACGGTCGGCGCGGGGGACGCGATGGTGGCCGGCATCGTCGCGGCGCGGCTGGCGGGGCTGGACCTCGCGGCCACGGCCCGCCTGGCGACGGCCTTCTCCGTCGCCGCCCTCACGCGGAAGGAGCCCGGCGCCCCGTCGCGCGCTGAGATCGAGGCGATTGCGGAGCGGGTCGGCATAGACCCGGTGGGATAGAGGTTGCTTGGCGGGTGCCGAGCCTGACGCCCCTTGTGTTCATCCCGCGTACAACGGGCTGATCGTTGTACGAGGCTATCCTTCGCCGGAGTGCATTGCCATTGGCGGAGGCTGACGACAGACGCCCGTAATCACATCTCCCTGTTCATTGCACACAGGTATGGACCAGCCGACGACGATTCCGCAGTGGCACGACTACCTGCTCCGGGAAGCGCTCGCGTGGAGGGCGGAGCACCCGGAATTCCGTTTTTACGTGCGGACGGGCGACGTGTCGGGCAAGGACCGGCTACGGAATGGGTACTGGTTTCCTGGAACCGACCGGTACCTGTTCTTTCCCCCGTTCCGCCCGTCGGACCCCAACAACAAGACGCGGACGATCGGCTTCGTCGTCGGCTTCACCCCGGCGGGGCAGCCCAAGCGGTGTTCGCTGGACGTGGTGTTCGGGTCCATGCGCGACGAGTCGCTCAGGCCGGTGCACGAGCGGATCATCGCCGCGCTGGGCCCGTTCGTGGCGATGGGACAGGGCAAGCACCGCCGGCGCTACGCGTCGATTGATCCCCGCATCGCGTTCCGCGAGTTCCTGACCCAGGACTATCCGCGCATCCTGCAGATCATCCGCGAGGCCGG
>DATING010000861.1:0-2313 GCA_035474555.1 Longimicrobium sp.
CGTTTTCGACATTCGTACCTTGATGGGTAGATGTACAGCGAATTCGCTCGCCTTCGCGCAAGGACGCTGGTCGCCGGCTTTGCCGCCCTGATCCTGGGCGGCTGCTCTGGAGATCTCCCGCAGCTTCCCACGGAGGAAGTCCCGCGTGCGCTCAGCGTCAGCTTTCTTCTCCAGCGCGGGGGTGCCGCCCCGGAGGGCGACCTGCCGGCCGGCCGGATCTACGGGTTCGTGGGGCGGGTCTCGGATCCAAACGCCCCTTACCTCCTGCCTGTGTTCGACGCGAACGCCACGCTCGCGGGGCGCCCGCTGCAGGTGCGCCGGACCGAAGGCAACGAGTTCTACACCGGACAGGACCGTCCGCTCGAGGGGGAGTACAACTACTTCACCGACTCGGTGGAGGTGAGCGCCGCGACCGAGTACACCCTTACGGTTGACCAGGGCGGCGACCGACTGATAGCGACGACCCGGGTGCCCGGTGACTTCCAGCTCCGCGCGATCAACGGGACGGTCGGCGGAACGACGGTGCCGCGCGGGGAGCCACTCACGTTGACGTGGGGACGTTCCGACGGAGCGGCCCTGTATTCCGTCAACGTATTCTCCCGCCAGCAGGGCTTAGAGACCGGCATCTCCACAAGATTGCCCTTCTTCACCGCGGATACCGTCGCCGCGTTGCCACTGACATCGTCGGCCAGCTCGATCCCGGTCACGATCGAGATCCGCGCAATGGATCCCAACCTGTACCGCGCCTCGGCGCATCGTGACGTCCAGGCCGGAATCGATGGCGGGTACGGCTTCTTCGGCAGCGTCAACGTGCGCCGCTACAACCTGACGCTCACGGTACGGTAGTCACGTGGACAATGCAGTAATGAGGTTTGCTCGATCAGCGCTGGCCGTTACCGCGCTGCTATTCGTTGGCGTCGTGAGCGCTCACGCACAGCCCCTGGTGTCCGGACGTGTGGTCGAATCCGGCAGCGGGCGGCCGGTGGCGGGGGCGATCGTCCGCGCGATCGGCACGGGTGCAGCGGTGGAGACGGACCTGGATGGCAGCTTTCGTCTGCGAGTGGCACTTCCGCAAACGCTTCGCGTGTCCCACCTCGGCTTCGGCGTACGTGACACCACGCTGCAGGCACCCGATGAGACGGGGGCGGCCCTCGTGATCGCCCTGTCCGCTGCGCCACTCCGGCTGGCCGGGATCACCGTCGAGGTTTCGGACGAGCGGCCGGTGCCTACGCCACACTACGAGCTCTCGCCCGTCGGCATCAGCCGCGTCCCTCCGCTCGCCGAGCCGGACATCTTCCGCGCGATCAACACTCTGCCGGGGATTGATCAGCCGAACGGCTGGCGTAGCGCGTTCCACGTGCGCGGCGGCGCGAGCGACGAGGTCCTGGTGCTATTGGACGGGATCCCGCTCACGGAGCCCTTCCACATGCTCGGCCTCTTCAGCGGCGTCCAATTGGGCGTGGTCGAGGGCGCGACGGTGCATCTCGGTGCCCCCCCGGTGCACTTCGACGACCGGCTGAGCGGCATCATCGACATTCGAACGACGGTGCCCGACAGCACGTTCTACCGCGGGCACGCAAGCCTGCTGAGCGGCGGCGCGATTACGGGCCGGCGATGGAGCAGCGGCTCGCTGCTCATGGGGGCGCGTTATGCGACCACCCAGCTGATCGGCGCGGCGATGGACCTGGGCAGCTACGGGTTCGCGGACGCGAACCTGCGGCTTCGCCAGGACATTTCCCCCGGCTTGAGCCTGGACGCGAGCGGATTCTGGAACGGCGACTGGATCACGGATGTTTACGGCAGCGAGGCACCCGCCGGGGGGCAGATCAGCTACCGGCCCGACTACCACTGGGGGAACCGCGCGGGCCGGCTCGGCCTGATACGCCAGAATGCGTCGGGGTGGCGGACTCGTGCGGATGCTGTCTATTCGGATTACCGCATCGATTTCCGCGACGTGCCGCGTCAGGGCGGCGCGGCGCCCGTCCAGATCGTGGACGCGCGCTCCACGCTGATCAAAGCTGGCGTGAGCGTAGAGGGACTGCTTGGGACGCGACACAGGGTCACCTTCGGGGGCGAGCTGCAGCGGGAGCGGTTCGATCACCATTCCCGGGGCGCGCTGGAGGAGTTCAGCGAGAACGTTCCGCCGACGTACGACTATGATGCGGTGCAGAACCGTGGGGCGGTCTACGTGGCCGACGTTTGGACGCCGGCCGCCTCGCTCGACCTGTCGGTTGGCGTGCGTGCGCTCTTCCTGCCCGATGCGGAACAGGGCGGGCCGCACCTGGCGCCGCGGCTCGGATTCACGTGGCAGGC
>DATING010000862.1:0-7866 GCA_035474555.1 Longimicrobium sp.
GGCGAGTCCTCCATCCACGAACGTTCGCTGAACCATGCGGCCATCCCGCGGCGTCAGCGGGTTTCCGGTGCAGGCACGCTCTTCCGGATCGCGATCAGGTGGATGATGTGCCACGGCAGGCATCCGCCTCCGCTGCCACGATCCTGCCCGTTCGAAAAACGCGGATGGCCGTCCCCGCGCCGGCAGCAACGTCGCGACCAAGGGCCTGATGCACCCTGCCGCTCGCCGCCTTCTCCTCGGGTCCGCGACCGGACGTCGCGACGGCAGCCATCCGATGAGGCAGGGTTTTCCGAAGGCCGCACGTGCGGGATCGACGGGACGCGACGGCCGGACGCGAATCGGCCGAGTCGTGCAGGAGGCCAGGGATACTTGGTCGTGAGGACGCTGCCGGCGAGGGGACGGCATCCGCGTTTTTTGCAGGAGAGGATGTTGGCCACACGGTGCGGGATTCGCTGAGGCACAGCATCCACCTGATTGCGATCCGTAAAAGCCTGCCGTCGCTGGACAGCCGTGCAGCGGACGCCCGAACGGAGCTCTCGCTGGTGCGTCGTCGACAAAAATCGGCCAACCGACGAGATCAGGCGCCCATCTCCCCCTGCAGCCGGATCACCACGCCCTCGTCCCCCCGCAGCCGCACCTCGCGGCCGATGGGCTCGCCTTCCCAGTCCAGGTGCGTGCTCAGCACCACGATGCCCACGCCGACGCCGTCCGGCACGCGGAACACGTGCGGCCGCGGGCCCAGGTTCAGCACGACGAGAAAGCGGCTTTCCCCGCTCCGAGCCGTGCGCAGGTACGCGAGCACGTCGCCCTCCGCCTCCACCGCGTGGAATCGCCCCACCTCCAGCGCCGGCTCCCCGCGCCGCAGCCCGATCAGCCGGCGGTAGAGCGCCAGCGTCGAGCGCGGATCCGTGCGCGCCACCTCCACGTTGACCTCGCCGAAGTCCTCCGCGACGGGCAGCCACGGCTCGCCCGTGGTGAAGCCGGCGTTCGGGGCCGCGGACCACTGCATGGGCGTGCGCTCCGGGTCGCGGCCCAGCCCCTTGCCGGGGACGTTCTTCTCGAACGGGTCATGCACGCGCTCCGGCGGGATGGGCACGTCGTGCATCCCGATCTCGTCGCCGTAGTACATCGTCGGCGTGCCGCGCAACGTGAGCAGCAGCATGGCCGCCACCCGCGCCTGCGCCGGCCCTACGCGGCTGGCGATACGATGCTGGTCGTGGTTGCCCAGCACCCAGTTGGGCCACCCGTCCGCCGGCAACGCGGCCTCGTACGCGTCGATGAGCCCGGCAATGTGCCGCGCGTCCCATGCGGCCAGGATCAGGTGGAAGTTGAAGGGCAGGTGCACCCCCGTGCGGTCCTCGCCGTAGTAGCGCACCAGCCGCTCCACGGGAAGGTAGATCTCGCCGATCAGCACGCGCTCGGAATACTCATCGAAGAGCCGGCGCATCCGGGCGATGACCTGATGCACCTCCGGCTGATCGGTCGTGTGCACGTGGATCTGCGAATCGTACGGCCGCTCCGCCTCCGTCCACGTGGGATTGGGCGGATTGTCGCGGAACTCCGCGTCCTTGACCAGGTGCCAGATCACGTCCACGCGAAAGCCGTCCACCCCGCGCTCCAGCCAGAAGCGGAGCACGTCCAGCATGGCATCCACCACCTGCGGATTGCGCCAGTTGAGGTCCGGCTGCTCCGGGAGAAAGGCGTGGTAGTAGTACTGCCCCGTGGCCTCATCCAGCGTCCACGCCGGCCCGCCGAAGTTGCTGAGCCAGTTGTTGGGCGGGCCGCCATCCGGCGCCGGGTCCTTCCAGATGTACCAGTCGCGCCTGGGATTGTCCTTCGAGGAGCGTGATTCCTGGAACCAGGGATGCTGGTCGCTGCTGTGGTTGGGGACGAAGTCCAGGATGACCCGCAGCCCGCGCGCGTGCGCCGCCTGGACCAGCCGGTCGAAGTCCTCCAGCGTGCCGAAGAGCGGATGGATGTCCGCGTAGTCCGCCACGTCGTACCCGAAGTCCGCCATGGGCGACGGGTAGATGGGGGAGATCCACACGGCGTCCACGCCCACCCAGCGCAGGTAGTCCAGCCGCGACGTGATCCCCGGCAGGTCGCCCACCCCGTCCCCGTCGCTGTCCATGAACGAGCGCGGGTACACCTGGTACACGATGCCGCGCTGCCACCACAGGTAGGTGTTCGCCTGGTCCCTGCGCTCCTGCTCCATGCCGCCGCCTCCATCGTGCTGAACCGTCGCGAAGTCCTGCCTGTATGAGGATGCACTCGCAGGAACCGGCCCATGGTGGTTGTGGCTCGCAGGAGCGCATCGTCCCGTGCCCCAACGGAGCTTTCCCGAGGTCTCTCCCGCCGAGAAACGAGTGTGGGGAGCCGACGAACGATCGGCTCCCCACACGCAAGTGCTGGCGCAACGACTCAGGAGTCAGGCCCACCAGTTGTTCTGCACGCCAAACTCGTAGGCTCCAAGGGCGTCGATGCGGCCGGCGCCGCAGTTGTTCGCCTTGTGCGGTCCCTGTCCCTTGAGACGAACTGCCTTTGTCTCGATCGCCTCCTGGATGCGTTGCGGGATAACGGGATTGTTGGAGCGGATGCACGCTTCGATCAGTAATGCGATGCAGCCGGCGACGTGCGGGGTCGCGGCGGAGGTGTTGCCGAACTCGCGGTACGGTCTGATGCCCGGCTGCCCCGTGAAGCGAACGTCGCAGGTTTTCGTGCCGGGCCCGGGGGCGCAGATGTCCGGCTTGATGAGGCCTCGCTTTTCCGGGAGCGCGTAGGGGTAGTCGCTGAACGGAGCGTCGCTCCACCCGGCAGGGCCCTGTCCAGACTCGGCGTCAAGCTCGTTCTCATCATTCGTGGCTCCGCACGAGATCACTGAGGATACCCCAGCGTGCGGATCCTGGCTTGAGTGGAGCCACGGGGGCGGACAGTTGCCGGGGGTGCCGATGTTGAATGGAACCGGGTCCGTGTTGAGGCTCGCTCCGTTGTTGCCGATGCTGTTGACGTGGAGAATCCCGGCTTTGAGGATCACCTCGCAGATCCGTCGCCAACTCGCGTGGTTTGGCTTCCACCGCGCCGGCAGTGACATCGACATGCTGATCACAGAGGCCTTGTGGACGATGGCGAACTGCAGCGCGCGCACCATCGCCGCCTCGCTTTGCGCCTTGAGGGCCATGATGCCGGCGCCGGGCGCCACGCCGGTCGCGGTACCGGATGTCCCGTCTCCCGCGACGATTCCTGCGCAGGCGGTCCCGTGGCCGTCCAGGTCCATCGGGTCGTCGTTCCCGTCGTCGAAGTTCCTGCCACGTCCCGGATGTTGGCCGCCCCCGTCCCACATCCGGTTGGCGAGGTCGGGATGCAGGTGACTCACTCCCGTGTCGATGACGGCGACGACGACTCCCTCGCCCGTGAGTCCCTTCGCCCACAGATGCGGGGCATTCACCAGCTTTACGGACCAGGAAGGGGGGGGCGGCTGTTTCGGCGTGGGCGCGGGAGGGAACGGGAGCTGCTCCCCGACCACCGCCGTTCCCACCTGATCGAGCAGGTCTTCGAGGGCGATCTCGCGCACCAGCTCCACATGCAGCACGTCCTCTCGCTCCAGCAGGCCTGACAGTACTGCCGGCGAGACCTCTGCGGTCACGGAGTTGTTGATCCAGTGGGTCTCGATGACCCGCGCGTTCTGGTCGCGGATGGCGGCCTTGTGCTCCCCACCGTAGCCGCCGTGACGCGGATCGGTGCCCGCCGGGTCGCACGTCGTCAGGTAGGAGCAAACCCCCGCCTGCCATTCCATGGTGCTCTTCTGGATCGCGGCGACCACCGCGGCGGAGTCCTGCTCTGTCCCCCCCGGGCCCCTCTTCTCATGACCCGGGGGGGTGGGGATCGTGAATTCCGCATCCCGCGCCGGCTCACCCCGTACGAACACGTGCACCTGTACGCGATCGTCCTCGCGAAGCTCGTCGATCTGGGCGGCCAAGGCGGGCCCCATCTTTTCGTTCATGCAGCTCCTTTCATGATGCCGCCGTCGTCGCATTCATCAGCACCGGGCGAAGCCGTTACGCCCGCGTGTTCCGCATCAGAACCGCCCCTTGGTGGATCCCGGAATGCAGTCGTTGGAACCGGTGTCTTTGGCCGTAAGGTTCAGCCGGATGGGGATGGGCAGCTCACCGTCCGGGAGCCCGGCGATCACCTCGGCATAGCTCCTTCCCCCCGTGGGCCGGTGCAGGACGTAGAGCCACTTGAAGTCTTCGTCATTCCCCATGACCTTGCGCAGCGGCATGGCGTCCCACTCCAGGGGGTTGTGCGCGCACAGGTTAGCCACCTTCACGCGAACCTCGCTTTGCCCCTCGACGGGTGCGAGAACGAATTCCTGTTCCACCGTGCCGACGAAGTCCACGATGCGGATGGTCGTGCTGTCTCCCTCTACCCGCCGGATCCAGGTGACGGAGGAGGCGAACCTGCCCCTCATTTCCATAGGCGCCGGGTTCAGGTGCGCGGGAACTTCCCATTCCTCTTCGGTGAGGAGCGAGTCCAGCGTTCCTCCCTTGAGGATCGTGCGCATCAGGAGCTCGTCGGGCGGTATGGAATCGAACAGGCCGGGCAGCAGCTCCAGCTCCGGCGCGAACTCGTCGAACTTGGGAACCACCAGGCCGGGCTCCATGGCCGTGGGCTCGAACTCGTCATCGAAGAGCACGACCTGCCGGTCCAGGCGATGGATGAGCTCGTAACGCGGGTCTTTGTCGGGCCTGCTGGGAGCCGGCATCCGCTGTGGAAGGTTGGACGCGTCCAGGCGAATGTATCCCACGTGCGGTACGGCCTTGGACCCGTCCACGTGCTCGCGATCCGGGTTGCCGCCCGAGCGGGCGTCGGGCATCAGCACCGCCACCTGGTTTCCGTCCTCGTGGATGACGTACAGGCACAGTCCGGCGAACTCGACGTGCAGATCAAAAGGCATTGTGGCTCCCGTGTGGGTTGAGCGGTGGCGACTTCAAGGTCCGGTGTAGATGAAGGCGGCCCACGCGCGTGGGTCGCTTGCTTCGGGATCGTCCGACCGCAATGCCTGGATCTGCGCGAGCCGGAGCGCCTCGGCCGCAGGCGTCCCCGCGGCCATTCGGCGGTGGAACCCGATGAGCAGCTCCGTGGTCACGCCGTCCTCCACGTCCCACAGCGTGCTCACGGTGGCGGGCGCCCCGGCGCGCAGAAAGCTGTACGCCAACCCCGTGATTGCGCCGGTCCGGCTGGGTCTCGGATTGAGCGAGCTGCACGCCGACAGCACCACCACCTGCACGTTAGACAGGCGCAGCTCCGCGATTTCCCCGGCCCGGAGAATTCCGCCGCCCGGTCCGCCGGCGGCGAGGGCGAGATAGGAGAGCTCCGGCTGCTCCGGATTGAACACCGCGTGGCCGGCAAAGTGGAAGATGGAATGCGCAGGCAGCAGTTCCACCACCCGATCGCGGCGGGCGTGCGTTCCATCCAGCAGGGTGGAGCCGGGATACATGTCCGCGACCGTCCGCGCTTCGCGAGCGGCCCCCGGAAGCGCACCCAGCGCGCCCGCTGCCGCCGGATCCAGGCTGGGATTGCCGATGACCAGTGCAGGAGAATGCGAGGAGGCCGGCCGCGGCTGCGTCGCGGCCTGCAGGAAGAACGCGGCGCTGGGTACCGTGCGGATGAGGTATTGTTCAACCGCGTAATGCCCGCCGGGGCCGTCCCGCAGGGCGGCAAACGGCACCCGATACAGCTCCCGGTCAGGCACGATGGTGAGCTGGCGAATTCCGTTCAGCTCCCCCTGGATCGGGCGGAGAAGGAGCTCGTGGAGCCGGGCAAGGGAGGCGCTGGCCCTATCCGCGGAGCCCTGGCGGGAGAAGTGCTCCGTCAGTGCCGCGACAGAGTCACGCGGGATTGGAAGAACGAGCCGCCGCGGGCCTTTTCGCGAGGCCGTCCAGATGACCAATCGATCCGGTAGCACCGCGTATTCCACCAGGAGCATGTCCGCGGGAAGGGACTCGCCGATTGAGGCCAAACTCGCGGGATTCTCACGTCGTTCCTTGTGAGACCCGCGCGGGGTCGCACTGCGGTCGTAGATGCGTCCGCGCTCCAGTACCTGGAAGGCTGTTTGCCACTTCCCTTCGTCCAGTTCCAGGGCGATCATCTCGTCGAAGACGTTTTCCACCGTCTCCGAGAATCGGACGCCGGCACCGGCCGTCCCGAACGATGCCCGCTGATCGTCGATGAAGTCGATGGCGCGTTGCAGCCATGCGTGCGCGCGCCGCGAGTCTCCTGAGGCACGGGCAGCGAGGGCGGCCTCGTATAGCGCGCTGGGCAGATACAGGTCGCTGCCATACTCGCTGTACTTCTCCACCGCCGCCTCCAACTGCGGAAGCGCCCCTGCCGGATCCTGAACGCGCGTCAGCTGCCCCAGGGTGAGCGCGACTTCAGCCCTGATGCGGTCCCCGCCCGGATCGCGTGGTATTTTCTCCGTCCAGCGCGTCGCGGCATCGAGCGCCTTCCGGGCAGCGGCGTGACGGTTCAGGGCAATCAGGTGCCGCACCCGCGCGCACAGTGCGAGCGCCAGCACGCCCGGCTTGTCGACCTTCTCCGCGACGAGCACCATCTCGTCCGTAACGGCCAGCGCGGCGTGGCTCAGCCGCTCCTCCCGAGCGTACGCGGAGACGATAGCCAAGTGGTTGGCGAGAATGTTGGATTGCCGGAAGGGTGCGAGGCCATGGAGCGCCTCGTAAGCTTCGGCTCGCGCCGCCAAAGATTGCCCGGAGAGCGTGAGTCCTTCGCCCAGGAGCACCGCCAAGCCTCCGCGGCTCTCGGACTCGAGCGTTCGCTTGATCTCGGGCACTGCTTCTCGATACCGTCGCACCGCGCTATCCAGGTTGCCGCGGCGAAGCTGACTCAGCCCGAGCGCCCAGATGATCCTGCCGCGGAGCGCGGGCTCATCCGGGCCGGCTTCCACCAGCAGCCGCGTGAGGAGCGAGTCGCCCCCTGCATAATCCACAATGTTCAGCGAGGCGGCGGCGTGATAGAAGTCCGCCCAGCGCGCCGCATGGGAGCCCGCTGAATGCAGTCTGTGGGCGGCCGAGGACAGCGCTGCGATGGCGTCGCCGTAGGCGTTACGCGTTTGGGAATGCCGACCCGCCGCCAACTCCACGTGGCCTTGGGCCAGCTTTCTCGTTCGCGCGGGATCGCGTGCCGCCCCGTCTATGGCCTCCACGGCCAGCCGCACGCTCTCATCTACACCCAGCGCACGTGCCGCCGCGCCGATCTCCCGCGCGACCGCCAGCAGCCGCTCCGCCCGGACCGAATCGCCGGCCTGCACGGCCGTGCCCCAGGCGCCCAGCAGCGGAAAACCGAATTCGCGCGCCTTCTGTGGCGACTGCGCCACGCGCGCGGCGATCTGCGCGCGGTTGGCATCGTCCATCCGTGCCGGCGGCACCGTGAGCATCGAATCCCACGACACCGTGTCCGGCACCTGCGCCACCCACCGCGCGTGCGCCTGCGCCTCCGCGCGCCAGCGGGGATCGCGCTCCACGGCCAGGTAGCGCGCCCACGCCTGCTCCGCGGTCGCGACCAGGTACAGCCGCTGGCGGATGAGCGCGCGGTTGAACAGGATCTCCGGCCGCAGCGAGTCCGCCTCGGCGGCGCGTTCGACGGCATTCAGCGCGCGCAGCATGGGCGTGAGCTGCTGGGTGCGCTCCCCGATGGCGAGATGCGTGACCGCCAGGTCGTTCTGGATCCCCGCGTCGTCCGGGGCAAGGCGCTGGGCGTGCTCCAGCGCCGCCACCGCACGCTCCAGCGCGGCCGTCGCGGTGTCCGCGAAGCGCAGGTCCAGGAGCGCGCTGCCCCGGAGCGCCGCGGGGG
>DATING010000863.1:0-2869 GCA_035474555.1 Longimicrobium sp.
GCCGGGGCCACGCTGCCGGACGGCGCGGACCAGGTGACCGTCGCCCCCGGCACCCCGTTGCCGAACGCGTCCACCACGCGCACCCCCAGGGGCGTGCGGAGCGCGGTGCCCGCGCCCCCGGCCTGGGCGTCGCCGGCGACCTTCAGCAGCCGCGCGGGGGCGCCGGCCACGGCCGTGGCCGTAAAGCGGACGCTGCTCCCGGTGGGGAGCGAGGCCGTGGCCTCCATGGGCCCCGTGCCCACGCCCAGCGTCCAGCTGACGGAGGCGGTGCCGTCCGTCCCGCTCACCACGGTGGAGGGGTTCACGCTCCCGGAGCCGTCGGGGAGGGTGAAGGTGACGGGGATGCCGGCGAGGGACGTCCCGTCCGCCCGCTGCACCCGCACCACCAGCGGCAGCGCCAGCACCTGCCCGGCCGCGCCCGTCTGCCCGTTGCCGACGACCGCCACCAGGGTCGCGCCCGCCGGAAGCTGCACGTTGGCCGTGAACTGCGCCGTCATGGCGAGCCCGGCGGCCGCCTCCAGCACCTGCGCCCCCGCGAACTGCGGCCCCAGCGTCCACGACGCGCGCGCCACGCCGTTGGCGCCCGTGACGGAAGTCGCGGGCGAGACGGTGCCGCCCCCCTGCCGGACGGTCCAGCTCACCGTGTGCCCCGCGACCGCGTTGCCGTACGCGTCGCGGACGAAGACGGCCACGGAGTCCGCCAGCGGAAGCCACGGCAGCCCCGTCAGCATCGTGGAGCCCGCGGCCACCAGGCTGGCCGCGGCCGCCGCCGTGCCCACGGCGCGGAACTCCGCGAAGACGAGCGCCTGGCCCGTGGTGGGGTGCACGGCACGGGCCTCCACCCGCTGCGTGTCGCCGGCCACGGTGCCCAGCGTCCACCGCTCGCGCGCCTCGCCCGCGCCGTCCGTGAGCGCGGAGCCGCCGAAGACCGAGCCGTTGCCCGCCGTCACGCGGAAGTTGACGATCTGCCCCTCCACCGGCTTGCCCTTGTCGTCCAGCACGCGCACCACCAGCTGCTGCGGCAGCTCGGTGCCCACCGTGCGCGTCTGCAGGTCGCCGGCGACGATGGCGAGCGTGGCCGGCGTACCGGGGCCGGAGGAGGTGGGGGAATCGCAGGCCCCGATGAAAACGAGGGCCGCGAGCAGGGCGGCGAAGGGAAGGCGGCGGGAGCGGAGTCGGGAGGTCATTGTCGTCCTCGTACGGGTAGGGCTGTCCGGGCACGCGCGGCGGGGAGGCGAGCTCCCGGGGGATCCCGGGAGGCTGACCACACGCGCGGCATGCCGCGGCGATACGTCTGCCGGGGGGCAGACGGCTCGATCGGGTGCTGGGGAACCACGGCCAACGAATCGGCTCTGCTGCAAACTACACGCCCGGCAGGCGGGGATACAACGGAAATTTTCTCCACCGCACCCGTGCGCCATCCCGTCCCGCGGCCTTCTCCGAACCCGCGTGCCGCAAGGCGATTTCGCACGGAGAGCGCGGGGAGGGGGAAACATTTCGTGACGCGAGAAATCGAACATTTTTTCAGGCCCCGCGCTGCTCCTCGGCGCACCCGCATGGACGGCGCTCCGCGGGGCGCGCGACGCCGGTGAGGACGGGAGCCTTGCGCGGAGCCCGGCCGGGCCGCTGTTTACGGGTCGACGCGGTTCATCCCTCTCCCTTTACGCAACCCTCCGCTCGAATCATGCACACCCTCGTTCTTCGCCTGGCACGCGTGCTGGGCGCGCCGATCCTCCTGCTCGCGGCCTGCGCGCCGGCGGCCACCCCCGTGGGGCCGTCGCCCCGGCCCGCCGCCTCCGCCCCGTCGCTGGACGTGCTGTACGCACAGGCCGTGGCGAACGCGGCCGTGTACGCGCCGGAGCACGTGCTGCGGCTGTTCCCCGCCGTGCCGGACGCGCAGGGCAACGTGCGCGTGGCGACGCTGACGACCTGGAACTACCCGTCCGGCGAGCAGGAGCTGGGGCGCGCGATCTGGGTCACGATGGTGCCGGAGGTCCGCGACTCGTGCCTGAGCTGGAACGAGGAGGGGCCCGCGCTCACCATGCACCTGCGCCAGCTCCTGGGGCTGCGGCCGGCGGACACGGTGGCGCACTTCGTGGAGATGATGGTGCCCGTGGCCTCTCTTTTCCGTCCGACCGTGGATGCCGCCGTCACGACGGAGTGGCCGTGCCCGGAAGGGCCCTCCGGCGGCGCGTGCGGGCTCCACTTTCCCGCGGGGGCGGATTCCGCGCACGTGTGGTGGATGGCGAACCAGATGCTCTCTGCCTGGCAGGTGCCGGACGGCTACCCGGCGGATACCACGTCCGGCGGCGGGCGGGGGGCGCTGGGATATCCATGGACCCGCCTGGGGTATACCTACAACTGGCATCCCGGCTCGCCCCGGTACGGCGCGTCGGAGTACCTGGTGCGCGCCGGAACGCGCATCCGGGTGGATGCCACCCACGAGATCTCCGCCTACTGCGGCCGCGCCTGACGCATCCCCCTCCCCTCCACACCCGTGCCCAACCCCCTGACCCGCACCCTGCGCGCGTACGCCGCCGACGCCCGCGCCGCCTTTCGCGATGCCCCGACCGAGGTGGCGCTCGGCGTGGCGCTGGCCGTGGCGTTCTCCATCCAGGTGCGCAGCAAGTCGTTCACGGACGATGACTTCGCGCGGATGGCGGCCAGCATGGCGCTCGCGTTTCCCCTCGTCTTTGGCCTGAGCGTGCTGGCGGCGCGGGGGGTGATCGGGACGGCGGCGCGCTGGGCGGGGACGGCGGCCGTGCTGGTGGCCTGCGCGGCGTACGGGTGGCTGGCGCTGCACACGGAGCGCGACGCGGAGGGATGGCGCTGGGCGCTGCTGGCGGGCGCGGCCGTCCTGCTGCTGATG
>DATING010000864.1:0-5607 GCA_035474555.1 Longimicrobium sp.
AGCGGAGAAATCAGCGCAGCTCAACGGTAATGATCACGCGGAGAACGCGGAGACGAATAGAGAGGACGCGGAGATTCCCTTCCGTTCTCCGCGTCCTCTCTTTTGAACCTCCGCGTCCTCCTCGTGATTGTTCTGTCGCACGGGGGAGCAGTACGCCTGATGTCATACCAGATTCTCTGATTGATTGTGTATTCATGATTTCAAAGAAGGCCTCACACAGGGGGAAAGAGGCCACGGGGAACGGCAGCAGTAGAACTCACGTGCACAATCAATTTAGCGATCCGGTATCATACCAGATCTTTGCCTGGTCGTGCATCCCGCCTCGAAAATGGCCTCACGCGGAGGGCACGGAGGCAACAGAGGACCGGTCTTTCCTCCGTGACCTCCGTGTGAGACAGCAGTAGAAATCCGGGTGCGCGACGGACTGCGGAATTCGGGATTACATCGGCGCGAGGACGGCGGCGCGGCCGGTTGCGGCGGGGCGGTGGCCGACGCGCCAGCGATGCGCGGCAGTCGCGAAGAGGGCGCTCGGAATCCCGATCCCCAGCACGTGGATCGCGATGCCGTTGATCGTCGCCGCCAGCGCGGGCGGACCCACGACCGCGGCGGAGAGCGGCACGACGGCGTAGGTCATCACCCCGTAGACGGCCAGGCCGTAGAGGGCACCCCACGCCAGAGGCGCCCGCGCCAGGGCAGGGAGCGCGCGGCTCGCGATCAGGTAGACGGCGACGACGGCAAACGCGATGACGAAGTGCAGCGCCAGGCCCAGCAGCGCCGTGGATACGCCGCCCCCGTACGCGCCCACGCCCAGCAGCCCGGAGGCGACGCTCTGCAGGACGCGGATCGGCGGCACGCCGCGCGTGGCGTAGAAGACGATGACTTCCCCGATGTCCAGCGTCCCGACCACCAGCCCGCCAAGGAGCGCGGCCCGGGCGGGGCTGAGCGGGGGGATGCGTTCCGTGAGCATGTGCGTATCCGTGCGGAGGGAGTGGCGCGGGCGGCCGGGCCGCGGCGCGGATGCGGCAGCCCTGCCGGCGTCGATGCACGGAGTATCTGCGAGGCCGCCCGCGCGCCCAAGGTCCACTTGGTGGCGGGCTCTCGATACCAGTCGGGCGGAGGGGCGGGGAGGCGGAAATCGGCGGACCAGATGGGGCCTGGAAAGCCCTGGAACTGGCAATTGGCGGCTGGTCTACTGAACTGGCAGAATGTGTATGGTCGGCCTAACTTTTTCTGCGGCTGAGCCGCTATCCGGGCGGTAGGCTCGACACGCACACGAGGGGGACAATGAGAAAGCGCATTGCAGCCGTGCTGGGGCTGGTCCTGATGGCCGCATGTGAAAGCACGCCCACGACCACCCGTGCAGAAGCCGCAGGGGCTGCGCTCAATGGCGGCGTGGTATTCGGTTCCGGCAACCGGTCCGATTCGACAGCAAACGACAACACCGCGAGAGGTGGAGGACTCGTCGTAGGGTCCGGGAACTAGCCGGCAGCTCGGAGATCATCGGCGTCCTGTCCCCGTGCTGAATCGTTCGCGTCTCACGCCGCCGACGTCCATCGCCCGGCGCCGGATCGCGCGACGGCGTCGATCGCTTGCGCCAGGCGCCGCACGCCGTCCCGGATGGCGGCCTCGTCGATGGACGCGAAGCCCATCAGCAGGCCGTTGCGGGCACGGCCGGGCTCCTGGTAGTGCACGGACAGCGGCGACACCTCCACGCCGCGGGCCAGCGCCTCGCGGGTGACCTCCTGGTCCGGCAGGTCGGGGGGCAGGTACCCGGTCATGTGCAGGCCGGCGTCGGTGGGATCGAGCGCCAGCGTGGCCCCCAGCTCGCGGTGCACGGCGGTGACCAGCGCATCCTGCCGTGCCTCGTACGCGCGCCGCATCCGGCGGATGTGGCGCGCGAAGTGGCCCTCGCGGATGAAGTCCGCCAGGACCAGCTGCTGCAGGATGGGCGGATGCTGCTCCGTGAGCATCCGCGCCCGCGCGAATCCCTCCACCAGCTCCTGCGGCACGACGATGAAGCCGATGCGCAGCGCCGGGAACACGGACTTGCTGAACGTGCCCAGGTAGATGACCCGCGAGCCGCCGTCCAGCCCCTGCAGCGCCATCAGCGGGCCGCCCCCGTAGCGGAACTCGCTGTCGTAGTCGTCCTCCAGGATCCAGGCGTTCGCCTCGCGCGCCCAGTCGATGAGCATCAGCCGGCGCTGCAGGCTCATGGTCACCCCCAGCGGATACTGGTGCGAGGGGGAGACGAACGCGAGCCGCGCGTCGGGGGCGCGCCGGATCCCCTCGGCCACGTCCAGTCCCTCGCAGTCCACCGGCACGGGGACGATGCGGGCCGACGCGGCGGAAAGCGCGGCCCGCGCGGCAAGGTACGCGGGCTCCTCCAGCCACGCCTTGTCGCCCGGGTCCAGGAGCAGCCGGGCCAGGAACCCCATCCCGTGCTGCACCCCGCTGATGACGATCACCTGCTCCGGCGTGCACCGCACCCCGCGCGACGAGGCCACGTAGCGCGCGATGGCCTCGCGCAGCACGGGGACGCCGGGGGGCGATCCGTAGTCCAGCTCCGTGACGCTGGTCATGCGGGCGCGGTGGATCAGCAGCCGGTTCCACACCTTGCGGGGAAACAGGTCCAGCCCCGGGATGCCCAGCCGGAACGCGGGGATGTCGCCCGTCGCGCGGAAGATGGAGCGCGGGGTGTCCACGATGGCCTGGCCCCGCGCGGAAAGCCCGCCGGCCGGCGCGCGCCCCGGGACGGCGGGGGCGGCCAGGCGCACGCGCGTCAGCTTCTCGGGAAGCACGTCCACCACCCGCGTTCCCGATCCCATCACCGTCGTGAGGTAGCCCTCGGCGCGCAGCTGGTCCACGGCCTGGAGCACCGTCGTCCGCGACACGCCCAGGTCCTCGGCCAGGCCGCGCGACGAGGGGATGCGGGCGCCCGCCGGGATGCGGCCGCCCACGATGGCGTTGCGGATCTCCGCGTACAGCTGCCGGTGCAGGGGCAGCCGGTCCGTGGGGTCCAGGCGCGCCAGGAGCGACGTCGTGGGAAAGCCTCGTTGCTTCGGCATGTGCTGCGTTCCTCGGGTACGGCTGCCGGAGCTCCGGCCGGGTTCGTCGCGGCCCGCGCGGGGGCACCTAGTCCAACGCGCCGGATACGCCGTCTATGACACGCGGACGCGGGATCGGGGAGGGGCGGGGAAGTGGTATGGCGAAACCGCGCCGAAGTGGTACTGGATGGAGTGCGCGCCATGCGACAGCCTTGGATGCGGGACCCCTGCTTCGGCGGCGGTCCCGGCATCCGCTTCCGCAACCCGCATCCCAAGGACGACCGATGCGTTCCCTCCTGATCCCGCTCGCGGGTGTGCTGCTGCTGTCCGCGTGCGGCACCGCGGGCGCCGCCAACGGTCCCGAACGCCGCATCATCGCCGAGAACGACGCGCCGAACGTCGGCGCATCGGTGGATTCCGACACGGCGCGCGTGCGCCGGGCCACCGCGGCGTACCGCCAGCTGGACGCGGCCGTGGCCGACGGGTACGCGCGCTCCGTCACGCAGTGCATCCAGCATCCGCGGCACGGGGTGATGGGCTACCACCACGGCAACCGCGCGCTGATGGACGCCCGGATTGAGCTGGAGAAGCCGGAGATCCTGGTCTACTCGCGGACGCCGTCCGGGGAGAGCGTGCTGAACGGCGTGGAGTACGTGGTCCCCTTCACGTCCCTGCCGCGCACGGCCACGCCGCCGCGGGTGATGGGCCAGGCGCTGAAGCCCAGCGACGAGCTGCAGCTCTGGTACCTGCACGTGTGGATCTGGCGGGAAAACCCCTCCGGCCTGTTCGCGGATTGGAATCCCTCCCTGCGGTGTTGATCGCGGAACTTCGAGTCTGGAGCAGCGGGGAGTGGCGGAGGGCGGCGGAGAGCGGCGGAGAGCGGCGGAGAGCGGCGGAGACGGGAGCGAATGAAATGAATTCGCGGCTACAACTTCACACTGTCCGCCTCCGCGGACACCAACGACGTACCCATCATCCGGCTTCACGCCGGGGCAATCACCTTGCCGATCTCGCGGATGCTGGCCTCCGGCACGGCGGTGGCTCCCGCGAACTCCGGCCATTGCTGGACGGCGTCCCGAACCTCCTCGATGATCTGCCGGGCACGTGCCTCATCGACGTCACCGGACGCTGCCACGTGTAGCATGTCCTTCGTGGATGGTGTACGCGCTTCGCCGGCTACGGACATCGTGTGCTCACCCCCCGGGCCGTCGGAGAACACGAGATCGTACGCCGGCGCAAGCCGCCACTCTCCATCGCGCCGCATGAGGAACGAGAAATTCTTGACGTGGTCGTCGCGATTGTGCGCCAGGACGTTGAATGCCATCCACCGGAATGCCTCTTCTACCTGGCGCTGGTTTCGCGTCAACGCACGGGTCGCCCGCAGGAAACCCTCGTAGTCCATTGAAGGAATGCGGTGGCTCGCGTGGAGAAGCCCGCTCAGGGTGTGCATGTGCAGCCGCGAATTGCCTGCCCGATCGAATCGCTCCGCACCGAAGTAGCGCCCGCCGTCGCGCGTCGCGAACAGGCGTGACGCCGGTACGTCCAGGCCGGCTGCACGCGCCATCGCAGAGTACGCCAACTCGACCGCACCCATCTCGGGTGCATCCTCGCGGGCGTTGAACTTGATGAGGTAGTGCCGGTGGCCCGCGGGAAGCTCGGCGGTGCCGGAGATGAGTTGGCCGCTGTCGCTGACACCCACGAGCACCTTGGGCCGTGCGCCTGCCGGCGAGCCGCCCGCGATCCGCAGCGCGGGCAGGACCTCTTCCGCGCTCCCTTCCAGGATGCGCTCCGCCTGGTGCGCGATCGCGTCCAGATCGATGCCGAGCGCATCGTCGTCCGCGGCGGTGCAAGGGTGGTAGGTGAGCGCGCCCATCCCCCGCGTGCCGATGTAGGCCAAGCGATCGAGCGGCGACACGGACGCCAACGTCCTTCCCTGCTTTCGGAACTCGCGGTCCATGAGCAGGAGGCCCCAGCCGTCCGGCAGGGAATCGTTGAAGACGCCGAATACGCCCGCGAAATCACGATCCGCATGCTCGATGATCCCGGGGCGCGCCGGGAGCTTGAACGGCGAGATGGGAAGCGGAGCCGCGAGGAACGAGGCCGCGTACTCGAAGTAGATGGAATGGTCCCGCGCCGCGAGAATGCCGACGGGAATCTCCTCGTCGCCCCAACTGAGAAACACCTCAAGTCTGCGCATCACGCCGCCTGCCGCGCTTGCGCGACGTGAGGGCATCCAGCTTTTCCAGCTCCGCGAGGGTGCGGGCGGGCGGCGGGGCGAAGAGCTGGTCCAGGCCCGCGTACGCATTCAGCATGATCGCCAGCTTCAGAAGCCGCTCCAGGGAGATGCTGCCCGTCCGCTCGAAGCGGCGGTAGCTCGCCAGTGTCAGCCCTGCCCGGTCCGCGGCTTCCTGCTGGGTCCATCCGCGATGCAGCCGAAGCGCCCGCACACGCAAGGCGAGCGTGCGGGCGATCTCGCGCGGGGTTTGCAGCTCAAGCGGCAACATGTTGATGACTACCTGCTGGATCGTGGGATAATCGGCCCTATATTACCCCGTATCCCCCA
>DATING010000865.1:0-6235 GCA_035474555.1 Longimicrobium sp.
AACATCGGCCCGCAGCACCCGGCGACGCACGGTGTGCTCCGGCTGGTGCTGGAGCTGGACGGCGAGACGGTGGTGCGCTGCATCCCGCACATCGGCTACCTCCACTCCAGCTTCGAGAAGCTGGGCGAGTACCGGGACTGGAACCAGATCGTCCCGCTCACCGACCGCATGGACTACCTGGCGCCGCTGATCTACAACTGCGCCTACGCCATGGCCGTCGAGAAGATGATGGGCATCGAGGTCACGGAGCGGTGCAAGGTCGTGCGCGTGATGCTCATGGAGCTGGACCGCATCTTCAGCCACCTGCTGTGGCTGGGGACCACGGGCATCGACCTGGGCGCGTTCACCGTTTTTTTGTACACGTTCCAGCAGCGCGAAAAGATCTACGACCTGCACGAGGACCTGACCGGCGCGCGCATCACCACGTCGTCCACCCGCATCGGCGGGATGATGGCGGACCTGCCGGCCGGATGGATCGAGAAGCTGGAGCAGTTCATGACCGGCTTCCTTCCCGTCCTCGACGAGGTCGACACGCTGCTCACGAACAACGCCATCTGGATTGGCCGCACGCAGAACGTGGGCGGCATCAGCGGCGAGGACGCGGTCAACTTCGGCCTCAGCGGCCCCAACCTGCGCGCGTCGGGCGTGCCGTACGACGTGCGCAAGGACCGGCCGTACTACGACTACGAGACGTACGACTTCGACGTCCCGGTGGGCGAGCACGGCGACATCTACGACCGGTACCTGTGCCGCATGGAGGAGATGCGGCAGAGCATCCGCATCCTGCGCCAGGCCATCGACCGGCTGCCGGGCGGGCCCATCAACATCGACGACCCGCGCGTGATCCTGCCGCCCAAGACGGCGGCCATGAACGACATGGAATCCATGATCCACCACTTCAAGGTGGTCATGGAGGGCGTCCGCGCCCCCGTGGGCGAGAGCTGGTTCTCGGTGGAGTCGTCCAAGGGCGAGCTGGGGATGTACGTGGTGTCCGACGGCGGCAGCAAGCCCGTCCGCTGGCGGGTGCGCGGCCCCAGCTTCATCAACATCGCCGCGCTGCCGCACATGATCGAGGGCACGCTGCTTTCCGACGTGATCGCCGTGAACGCGTCGCTCGACATCGTGCTGGGAGAGATTGACCGATGAGCGCCGCACCCATCCGCTCCGGCAGCGAGTACGACCCGTCCTCGTGGCCGGAGGCCAAGCAGAACCCCGGGTTCGCCGGCGACTCCGGCGAGTTCGTGCAGCTGACCGAGAGCGACATCCGCGGCACGGCGTACGTGGGGCAGCGCCCCGCGCACGGCGGGCACGCGTCCGTCGCGGGCACCATGCCGTACCAGGTGGCCACCAGCCGCCCCGACGCGCCGCTCTTCACGGGCGAGCACGAGGACCGGCTGGAGAAGGTCATCGGCCGCTACCCCGACCGGCAGGCGGCGCTGCTTCCCGCCCTGCACCTGGCCCACGAGCTCCGCGGCTACCTGGCCCCGGAGACCATGGACGAGGTGGCCGAGCGGCTGCAGCTGCCCCCGGCGTACGTGCGCGGCGTGGCCACGTTCTACACCATGTACAACCTGGCCCCGGTTGGTAAGTACCTGATCCAGGTGTGCACCAACATCTCGTGCAACCTGTGCGGGGGCGACGCCGTGCTGGAGGCGTTCCTCAAGCACACGGGCACGGAGCCGGGCGAGATCTCGGCCAACGGCCTGTGGACGGTGATGGAAGTGGAGTGCCTGGGCGCGTGCGGCTTTCCGACCGCCGTCCAGATCAACGAGCACTACTACGAGAACGTGCGGCCCGAGAGCGTGCCGGCGATCCTGGAGAGATTGACGTGATCGCGGACTTCGTCGCTGTCGCCGGAGTGCCAAGTGCCAAGTGCCGAGTGCCAAGCAACGGCCCCGGGCGTGGTCACCTGGCACTGGGCACTAGGAACTAGGCACTTTTCCCATGTCCTATCCGTATCGTCACCCGTCGGAGGTCCGCCTCCTTTCCGAGCACTTCGGCAACCCGCAGGCGCGGACGCTGAAGGGGTGGGAGGCCCTGGGCGGCTACCAGGCGCTCCGCAAGGCGCTGGGCATGACCCCCGCCGACATCGTCACCGAGGTCAAGAACTCCGGCCTGCGCGGCCGCGGCGGCGCCGGCTTCCCCACGGGGATGAAGTGGAGCTTCATGCCCAAGAAGGAACCGGGCAAGCCGCACTTCCTGGTCTGCAACGCGGACGAGAGCGAGCCCGGTACCTTCAAGGACCGCGAGCTCATGCGGTGGACGCCGCACGCGCTCATCGAGGGATGCCTGATCGGCGCGTACGCCATCAACAGCGAGCACGCCTACATCTACATCCGCGGCGAGTTCTTCGAGGCGGCGCAGATCATGGCGCGCGCCATCGAAGAGGCGTACGCCGCGGGGTACATCGGCAAGAACATCTTCGGCTCCGGCATCGACCTGGACCTCACGCTGCACATCGGCGCGGGCGCCTACATCTGCGGTGAGGAGACGGGGCTGCTCAACTCGCTCGAAGGGCGCCGGGGCGAGCCGCGGGTCAAGCCGCCGTATCCGGCCATCGCCGGCGCGTTCCGCTACCCCACGGCCGTGAACAACGTGGAGTCGCTCATCGCGGCCGCGCAGATCGTGCAGAACGGGGCGGACTGGTACAAGCAGTACGGCACCGAGAAGTCGGTGGGGACCAAGCTGTTCTGCGTCTCCGGCCACGTGAAGCGCCCGGGCAACTACGAGGTGCCCCTGGGCTTCAACTTCAAGGAGTTCATCTACGACATCTGCGGCGGTACGCCCAGCGGGCGGGCCATCAAGGCCGTGATCCCGGGCGGCTCGTCGGTGCCCATCCTGACGGCGGACGAGCTGGACATCGGGATGGACTACGAGTCCATGGCGGCCGCGGGGACCATGCTGGGGTGCGGCTCGGTGATCGTGATGGACGAGGGAGTCAACATCGTCAAGCAGGTGCGGCGGATGGTGGACTTCTACAGCCACGAGAGCTGCGGCCAGTGCACGCCCTGCCGCGAGGGCACCTCGTGGAGCAGCAAGATCCTCAAGCGCATCGAGATGGGCCGCGGCACCCCCGACGACCTGGACACGCTGCTGGAGATCTCGGACAACATGTCGGGCAAGACCATCTGCGTGCTGAGCGATGCGGCGGCGGCGCCCATCGTATCCAGCATCCAGAAGTTCCGCGGCGACTACCTGGCGCTGATGACGGCCGGGCTGTCCGCCATGGCCGGCGCACGCTGACGCTGAGCATTTTCAGGGAAAGAACGCGGCCATGGCCGACGAAACGAACCCGGTAGTAGAGACCGTTGCCGTCACCATCGACGGGATGACGGTGAACGTTGCCAAGGGCACGCGCCTGCTGGACGCCTGCTCGCACGCGGGCGTGGACATTCCCCACTACTGCTACCACCCCGGCCTGAGCGCTCCGGCGCAGTGCCGGATGTGCCTGGTGGAGGTGGAGAAGTCGCCCAAGCTGGTGCCCGCGTGCGTGGGCACGGTGGCCGACGGCATGGTGGTGCACACGGAGAGCGAGAACGCCCGCAAGGCACGCGAGGGCGTCCTGGAGTTCTACCTGGTGAACCACCCGCTGGACTGTCCCGTCTGCGACCAGTCGGGCGAGTGCAAGCTGCAGGACTACGTGAGCGCCGAGGGGCCGGCCATGGGCCGCTCCAAGGAGCCCAAGCGCATCCTGGGCCGCGACGACTTTGGCGGCGACGTGATGTTCTACGCGGACCGCTGCGTGATGTGCACCCGGTGCGTGCGCTTCATGCGCGAGGTCGCGCAGGACGAGCGCCTCACGGTGGTGCAGCGCGGCAGCCGCGCCGTCATCGACACCTTCTTCGATGAAGGCCTCACGGGTAGCCTGTGGGCCGACAACATCGTGGACATCTGCCCCGTGGGCGCGCTGGTCAGCAAGGACTTCCTGCACAAGGCGCGCGCCTGGGACCTGGATCGGACGCCTTCGATCTGCCCCAACTGCACGCAGGGGTGCAACGTCCGGCTGGAGACGCGCGACAACCAGGTGCAGCGCCTGAAGCCGCGTCCCAACCCCGAGGTCAACTCGCACTGGATGTGCGACTTCGGGCGCTTGAACTACCAGTGGATCAACCGGGTGGACCGCATCGAGGCGCCGCTGGTGCGCGACGCGGGCGGCCGGCACGTCTCCATGTCGTGGGCCGATGCCCTCACGCGTCTGGTCGACGCCCTGCGCGGCAAGACGGGCGGCGCCGCGGCGGTCGTCTCGCCCTTCATGGCCAACGAGGACCTGGGCGCGCTGCAGCGGGTGATGCGCACGGTGGGTGGCGGGCAGGGCTTCTTCCGCTGCGAGCAGGGCGAGGAAGTGGTGCTCCCCGGCATGCCCACGCTGGCGCTGCGCCCGGACCGGGCCGCCAACGCCGTGGGTGCCGAGCTGTTCGGCTACGCGCGGACGGGCGGGGCGGACGGCAAGGGCGGGCTGGAGCAGCTGGCCGGCCACACGGGCATCCTCCTCGTCCTGGGTGACGAGCTGGCGGACGCGCCGGCGGACTTTGGCGCCAACGCGTCGCTGTTCGTCTACGTGGGGCAGCACCTGAGCCCCGCGGCGCGCAACGCCCACTTCGTGCTGCCGGCGACGACGTTCGCGGAGATGGAAGGCACCTTCACCAACATCCAGCGCCGGGTGCAGCGCTTCTGGCCCGCGCTGCGCGCGCCGGGGATGGCGCGGCCGGCGTGGCAGATCCTGGGTGTGCTCCTGGCCGGCATCGGCGAGGGCGGCGCGCCGGGAACGGCGGCGGATGCGTTCGCTGCGCTGGGCACCGTTCGCCCCGAGTTCGGCCTGCTGACGTGGGCCGACCTGGGCGCGCAGGGCGCCGCGCTGCCGGAGGCGGTGGGGCAGGCGGGGGACTGAACGGCAGTGCCAAGTGAGAAGTGCCAAGTAACAAGTGCCAAGCAGGTCGGCACGAAGAACGGTCACTTGGAACCAGGCACTAGGCACTTGGCACTTGGCACCAGGAAGAACGGCAGTACCCAGTGACTAGTGCCCAGTGCCCAGCTTCGGGCACGCGCACTTGGCACTAGGCACTTGGAACCAGGAACTTTCCAGATGCAAGCAGGGACGGTAGCAAACCTCAAGGAGCTGTCGACGGAGGCGTACATGTACACCTCCATCGTCAAGCTGCTGATCATCTTCGTGGCGACGCTGGTGATCGTGGCCATGCTCACGCTGCTGGAGCGCAAGGTCAGCGCGTGGATGCAGGACCGGCTGGGCCCCAACCGCGTGGGCCCCGGCGGCCTGCTGCAGCCCGCGGCCGACGGCCTGAAGAACATCCTCAAGGAGGAGAGCAACCCGGGGGAGGCGCACCCGGTGTTCTTCACGCTGGCGCCCATGCTGAGCATCATCCCCGCGATGGTCACCTTCGCGGTGATCCCCATCGCGGCGCCGCTTCCCACGCCGTGGGGGGTCGTCCCGATGATGATCGCGGACCTGCCCGTGGGCATCCTGTTCCTGCTGGCGTTCAGCTCGCTGGGCGTGTACGGCATCGTGATGGCGGGGTGGGCCAGCAGCAACAAGTACGCGCTGCTGGGCGGGCTGCGGGCCGGGGCGCAGATGATCAGCTACGAGATCGCCCTGGGCCTTTCGCTCATGTCGGTGTTCTTCGTGGTGGGCAACGTGGGGCTGGACGAGATCGTGTACACGCAGCAGCGCATGAACCTGTGGTTCGCCCTGCCGCTCTCCGTCTCGTTCTTCTTCTTCTGGATCGCGTCGTTCGCCGAGACCAACCGCCTTCCCTTCGACCTTCCCGAGGCGGAGAGCGAGCTGGTGACCGGGTACCACACCGAGTACAGCGCGATGAAGTTCTCCATGTTCTTCATCGCCGAGTACTCGCACGTGCTGGTGGTGTCGGCGCTCATGGCCACGCTGTTCCTGGGCGGCTGGGACATCCCCGGCTGGGGCGGCGACGACATGCTGGGCTTTGTGAACGGCGTGTGGGTGGGTGCGGAGCCCAAGTGGTGGATCACGCTGATCTCCCTGGGCTTCTTCCTGGCGAAGACCTTCTTCTTCATCATGATCTTCATGCTGGTGCGCTGGACGGTCCCGCGCTTCCGCTACGACCAGGTGATGGACCTGGGGTGGAAGATCATGCTCCCCGCCGCCCTGGCCGCCGTGGTGATCACGGCCGCCACCGTGCTGGCGCTGGACTCCGCGGGCGAGCCGTTCGTCCAGGTGGGGCCCACCGGGCAGCGCGGCTTCCTC
>DATING010000866.1:0-6080 GCA_035474555.1 Longimicrobium sp.
GCCGCAGTGGATGTGCTTGCACCCGATGGGGTCCCGGTGGATGCAGATCCGGCGGATTCGGCCCAGGCGGGCGCTTCGGCGTCCACGGCGGCTGCGAGCGCGGCGACCGTGGGCGTGGCGAAGAAGGTCTTCACGGGGATCCGCACGCCGGCGCGCGAGCGGATGCGCGACAGCACCTGCGTGGCGCGCAGCGAGTGCCCGCCCAGCGCGAAGAAGTCCGTGTCCGCCGCGATCGTATCCGCATAAACCCCAAGCACTTCGCCCCACACGGCCGCAACCATGCGCTCCGTATCCGTCCGCGGCGCGCGTCCCGCCTCGCCGGAGTCGGGGGTGGGCGCCGCGACGGAGGCCGCCACAGGCTCGCGCGCCGGCCGGGGGCGGGCGGCGGGCGCGGCGGCCAGCTCCACGGAGCCGTCCGGCCGGTAGCGCCCCGCGCCGCCCATGGGGAGCAGGGTGCCATCCGGGCCGCGCATGAACACCTCGCCCAGCTCGCCGATGCCGGCCGGCCCGCCCGCGCGGGTGCGCACCACCACGGCCGACGCGTCCGTGGCGAGGCGGGCGGCATCGTCCTCCGTCACCAGCGACAGCGCGGACACGGGACGATCCGCATCCTCCCCTGTCTGCCGCAGCACGGCGGCCACCTGCGTCACCAGCGCGCGCATCCGGAGCGCGTCGAAGAGGTCGGCGTCGTACACGGCGTGCAGGCCGATGCCCGTGGGCGTCTCGCCCGCGTACAGCGTGAGGTCGAACTTGCTGGCGAGCTGCGCGCCCGCGCCCAGCGACGTCATCCCTTCCGCGCCGCCCCCGTCCGCCTGCGCGCCATCCCCGCCGCCGTAGTTCAGCAGGTTGAGCATCACCTGGAACACGGGCGTGTGCGAAAGGGAGCGCTCCGGCTGGAGCTCCTCCAGCACCCGCTCGAACGGCAGGTCCTGGTGCGCGTACGCCTCCAGCGTGGTCTCGCGGACGCGGCGCAGCAACTCGGCGAAGGTCGGCTCGCCGGACAGGTCCGTGCGCAGGGCCAGGGAGTTGAGGAAGAGGCCGATAAGCCCTTCCAGCTCCGGCCGCGTGCGCCCGGCGATGGGCGTGCCCACCACCACGTCGTCCTGCCCGCTCCAGCGCGAAAGGACCGCTCCGAAGGCGGCCAGCAGGACCATGAACAGCGTGGCCCCTTCGCGGCGCGCCAGTTCCGCCACGCGCGCGGCGTCGTCCCCGGTCATCTCCAGGGCCACGGAGGCGCCGCGGTGCCCCTGCACCTCGGGCCGCGGGCGGTCCGTGGGCAGGTGCAGCATGGGGGGCGCGCCCGCCAGCCGGCCGCGCCAGTAGGCCAGCTGCGCGTCCAGCACGGGGCCGCGCAGCCACTCGCGCTGCCACGCCGCGTAGTCCGCGTACTGCACGGGGAGCGGCGCCAGCGGCGACGATGCGCCGCGGCGATACGCGTCGTGCAGGGCGGAAAGCTCGTCCAGCAGCACCCGCAGCGACCACCCGTCGCCGATGGCGTGGTGCAGGTTCACCAGCAGCAGGTGGTCGTCCTCCGTCAGCCGCACGAGCGAGATGCGGAAGAGCGGGCCCGCCTCCAGGTCGAAGGGGTCGTTCGCGCTGCGCTCGCCCAGGTGCGTGGCCTCCGCGGTGCGCGCCTCCGGGGACAAGTGCGACAGGTCCGTGAACGGCAGCGCCACGGGCCCCGGCGGCAGGATGCGCTGCACGGGGACGCCGTCCCGCTCCGGGAGCGCCGTGCGCAGCGCCTCGTGGCGGCGCACCACCTCCTCCACGGCGCGGCGCATGGCCTCCCGGTCCACCGGGCCGCGCAGGTGCTGGGCGGAGGGGATGTGGTACACGGGCCCGTCGCCCTCCAGCCGGTCCACGAACCACATCCGCTCCTGCGCGAACGACGCCGGCGCCTCGCCGTCGTGCGCACGGCGGACGATGGGCGGCGGGCCGGCCGCCACGTCCGTGCGAAGCAGGCCGTCCACCCGCGCGGCCATGGCAGAGAGCGTGGGCGCCTCGAACAGGGCGCGCAGGGGCAGCTCCACCCCCAGCGCATCGCGCACGCGGCCGATGAGGCGCGTGGCCAGCAGCGAGTGCCCGCCCAGGGCAAAGAAGTCGTCGTGCGCGCCGGGGGCGGACTTCAGCAGCTCCGCCCAGATCTCCGCCAGCACGATTTCCGTGGGCGTCCGGGGCGCCACGTGCGCATCCGGAGCGCTCGTTTCCGGTTCGGGAAGGGCGCGGCGGTCCACCTTGCCGTTGGGGGTGACGGGGAGCGCGGGGAGGAACACCCACGCCGACGGCACCATGTAGTCCGGCACGTGGCCCTTGAGGTACGCACGCATCGCGTCCGCCGTGGGCGCCTCGCCCTCCGCGACGACGTACGCAACGAGCCGCCGGTCGTCCCGCTCGCCGCGCGCGACGACGACGGTGTCGCGAACGGAGGGATGCGCGCGCAGCACGGCCTCGATCTCCCCCGGCTCGATGCGGAAGCCGCGGATCTTTAGCTGCTGGTCCGCGCGCCCGGCGATCTCGGCGATGCCGTCCGGCCGGTAGCGGCCCAAATCGCCCGTCCGGTACGCAGAATCCACGAACCGCGCCGCCGTCAGCTCCGGGTCGCCCAGGTAGCCGAGCGCCACGTGCGGGCTGCGCATCCACATCTCCCCCACCTCGCCCACGCCCGCGCGCTCGCCCGCCGCGGTGCGGATGACGACCTGCACGTCCGGGATGCCCACGCCGACAGGGATGATGTCCTTCGCCAGCGCCGACGTGTCGCGCGGCACGACGAAGTGCGCCACGGCCCGCTGCGTCTCCGTGGAGCCGTAGTAGTTGATGATTTCCAGGTTGGGCGCGAGCCGGTGCATCCGGTCCACGTCCGTGCGCGTGAGCACGTCGCCCACGAAGAACGCGCGGCGCAGGGAATCGATCGTCTCGCCCGGGGCATCGGTGCCGACGTCCACGAGCAGCTGGCCCATGGCGGGCGTAAAGTGCGCGATCGTAACGCGCTCCTCGCGCATCCACTGCGCCAGGTACCCCGGCGTGCCGATCTCGTCCGGGTCGGGCGCGACGACGGACGCGCCCAATTGCAGGGGCGTGAACACGTCGCGGTGCAGCGGGTCGTGCGCCAGGCCGCTCAGCAGGCTGAAGCGGTCGTCCGCGCCGATGGCGAAGCGCTCCGCCAGCCACGGCGTAAAGTGCGTGAGCGAGCCGTGGCGGCCCATCACCGCCTTGGGCTTGCCCGTCGTCCCGGAGGTGAAGGAGAGGTACGCGAGCGAGTCGGGGCCGATCTCGGGGAGCGGCGCGGATGCGAGATCCGTCTCGGGCGCGAAGGGAGCGAATGAATTCGCGGCTACAACTTCACGCTGTCCGCCTCCGCGGACACCGCCGCGTGCACCGAGCGGGATGGTGGAGCGGACGGTATCGCGGAGGGCGTCCGCCAGTTCCGACGGGACCTCGCCGGCTTCGGCGATGGGGAGCCAGCCGGTGGGGCGGGCGATGCGCACGTATTCCGCCAGGCGCGAGGCGGGATACGCGGGGTCCAGGACCAGGAACGCGGCGCCGGCGCGCAGGGTGCCGATCAGCGCGCGGACGAGCGCGGCGCCGCGATGGCCGTGGATGGCGACCACGTCGCCGGGCTGCACGCCGTCCGCGACCAGGCGATGCGCGATGGCGGTCGAGGACGCGTCCAGCTCGGCGTAGCTCCAGCGCTCCGCCGGGTCCGCGACGGCCACGGCGTCCGGCGTGCGCGCGGCGTGCACGGCGAAGATCTCCGGCACGCTCCCCCGCCACTCGGGGGACAGCGCCGCGTCGGGGTCGGGGAGAACGGAGCGCGCTTCTCCGGTCAGCAGCGACATGCGGCCGACCGGCCGCTCCACGTCCTCCGCGGCCTGGCGCAGCACGCCCACGAGCTGCGCCAGCATCTCGCGGACGCGGGCGGCGTCGAAGAGGGCGACGTTGTAGACCAGGTGCATGGTGATGGCGCCCTCGGCGGATTCGCCCGCGTAGAGCGTCATGTCGAACTTGCTGGCCAGGTCGCCGCCGGTGCCCAGGGGATGCACCTCCAGCCCCGGGAGGGCCACGTCGCCCTCCGCGAAGTTGGCCAGGTTCAGCATCACCTGGAAGATGGGCGTGTGCGAAAGGGAGCGCTCCGGATGGACCTCCTCCAGGATGCGCTCGAAGGGCAGGTCCTGGTGCGCGTACGCCTCCAGCGTGGTCTCGCGCACGCGGCGCAGCAGCTCGCGGAAGCTGGGGTCGCCCGACTGGTCCGTGCGCCGGGCCAGCGAGTTCAGGAAGAGGCCGTTGAGCCCTTCCGTTTCGCGCCGCGTGCGCCCGGCGATGGGCGTGCCGATCACCACGTCGTCCTGCCCCGCCAGGCGGCCGAGCACGACGTCCATCGCGGCGAGCAGCACCATGAAGAGCGTGGTGCCTTCACGGCGCGCAAGCCCAAGCACCGCATTCGCTTCCGCGCCCTCCAGCGACACCGATTCCGCGGCGCCGGCGTACGTCTGCACGGCGGGGCGCGGGCGGTCCGTGGGCAGCTCCAGCAGGGGCGGGGCGCCGGCCAGCTTGCGCCGCCAGTAGCCCAGCTGCGCGTCCAGCACGTCCCCGCTGAGCCACGCCCGCTGCCACACGGCAAAGTCGCCGTACTGGATGGGCAGCTCCGGCAGGGGCGACGCCTTGCCGGCGCTGAAGGCACCGTACAGCGCGGACAGCTCGTTCCACAGCACGCCCGTGGACCAGCCGTCGCTGATCACGTGGTGCAGGTTCACCAGCAGCAGGTGCTCGTCCCCCGACATCCGGACGAGGGCGGCACGCCAGAGCGGGCCCTTCGCCAGGTCGAACCCGCGCGTGGCGACCTCGTTCGCGATGCGCAGGGCCGCTTCGCCGCGCTCGTCTTCGGCCACGTCCGAGACGTCGTGCAGGGGCAGGTCCACGGGCGCCGGCGGGGCGATGCGCTGCACCGTCCCCTCCGCCGTCATGGGCAGCGACGTGCGCAGGACCTCGTGGCGGCGCGCCACCTCGTCCAGGGCACGGCGCAGGGCATCCGTATCCAGCGCTCCCCGCAGGAGATACTGGAACGGCATGTGGTACACGGCGCTCCCCGGCTCCAGCTGGTCCACGAACCAGAGCCGTTCCTGCGCGAACGTCAGCGGCAGGTCCGCCGTGCCGTCTTCCCCCCGGTCCGCGGGGCGGATGGGGGGCGCCTCCGTTCCGGCGCTGGCGCGAAGCAGGCGATCCACTTCCGCCGCGAACGACTCCAGCGAGGGATGCTCGAAGACGGCGCGGACGGACAGCTCCACGCCCAGGTCCTCGCGGACGCGGGACACGACGCGGGTGGCCAGCAGCGAGTGGCCGCCCAGCTCGAAGAAGCGGTCCGCCGCGCCCACGCGCGCGGCGCCCAGCAGCTCCGCCCAGATCCCCGCCAGCACCCCCTCCGTCTGCGTGCGCGGCGCGACGTACGCCGCGGACTCCGTCCCCTCCGGCTCCGGGAGCGCGCGGCGGTCCACCTTTCCGCTGGGCGTGAGCGGGAGCGCGTCCATGGGGACGAAGACGGACGGCACCATGTGCTCGGGGAGGTGCCCCAGCAGGTGCGTCCGCAGCTCCGCCGCGCCGATCCCGTCCGCCACCGTCCACGCCACGAGCCGCCGGGCGTCCGCGGACCCGTGCGCGAGCACGACGGCCTCGCGGACGGCGGGATGCTCCAGCAGCGCGGCCTCGATCTCCCCCGGCTCGATGCGGAAGCCACGCACCTTCACCTGGAAGTCCGTGCGCCCCAGGTACTCCAGGGTGCCGTCCGCCAGCCAGCGCGCGCGGTCTCCCGTCCGATACGTCCGCGCGCCCGCCTCCGGCGCGAACGGATCGGGAACGAAGCGCTCCGCCGTCAACGCGGGGCGCATCCAGTAGCCGCGGCCGACCTGGATCCCCGCGATCCACAGCTCGCCCGGCACGGCGACGGGCGACGGCTCGCCGCGCGCATCCAGCACGTACATCCGCGTATTCGCGATCGGCCGGCCGATGGGGACCGTGCCGCGCACCTCCGGCGTGCACGGCCAGTGGGTCACGTCCACGGCGGCTTCCGTCGGGCCGTACAGGTTGTG
>DATING010000867.1:0-5740 GCA_035474555.1 Longimicrobium sp.
TCTGGACGCCGCTGCGGGTGTGCCTGGCCTTCGCCGCGCTGGTGCTCGCCGCCGCCTGCACGGACCGCGGTCCCACGGAGCTGGCCGGCCCGCCGCCGGCCGGGCGCGAGGTGCGGACGGAGATCGCCTGCACCGTTTCCGTGGCGGACCGCGCGGTGCGCTGCGGCGATCCCGCCGCGGCGGGGGGCGGGGCGCAGGACATCATCATGGGCGGGCAGGGGACGTACGTGCGCCTGGAGTCCGCCAACGCGGCGTACGACAGCGCCACGGACGTGTTCTCCCTGGACGTGACCCTTCAGAACCTGCTGCCGCAGGCCATGGGCACCCCGGACGGCACCACGGCCACGGGGGTGCGGGTGTTCTTTCACCAGCTGCCCACGGCCACCGAGGGCACGGGGGAGATCGAGATCGCCAACGAGGACGGCGTGGGCAGCTACACGGGGCTCAACCAGCCGTACTTCGTGTTCCCGGAGATCCTGCAGCCGCGCGGCGCGTCCGCCCCCCGCACCTGGCGCTTCGGCGTCCCGGGCTCGGTGGCGCGGTTCTCGTTCACCGTCTACGTGCACACGCAGCTCCCGGCGGAGGAGGGCGTCCTGCGCTGGCGCACGGAGGACGGCGCCGCATACTCGGCGTTCAACTCCAACCTGTACGGTGTGTGGGCGGGCGGGGTGAACGACGTCTTCGTGGCCGGCACCAACCAGATCTTTCACTGGGACGGCAACGAGTGGTCGTCGTTCCTCCTGGAGACGCAGGGCAACGGGGCCGTCATCCGCGACCTGGCGGGAAGCTCGCGCCGCCATCTCTACGCCGTCGGCAGCAACGCCGACATGTGGCGCTACGACGGCAACGGGTGGTCGATGCTGCGGGGCAGCTACCGCTTCAGCGGATCCCTGGAGGGGGTGTGGGCCCGGGGCGACACCGTGGTGACGGTCGGCTGGGGACAGGGGATCTTCGGCCCGTCCCCGCCCGAGGACCCGGCCGGGCAGATCCTGGTCTCCACCGACGGGAGCTCGTTTACCCGCACGCGGGTCCCGGCCCCCTCGGGCACCCGCCAGCTGTGGGACGTGTCGGGCAGCAGCGCGACGGACCTGTGGGCCGTGGGCTTCGACGAGCGCCCCACGGACACGGGGCGCACCAAGGCCGTGGTGATGCACTCCACGGACGTGGGCGCCACCTGGAGCGAGCGCATCGACGAGGACGGGGGGCACCGCTACTACGGCGCCGTGTGGGCGGAGCCGGGACGGGTGATCGTGGGCGGCGGGCACATCAACATCGCCACCAACACGTGGGAGGCGCTGCTGATGGAGTCGCGCGACGGCGGGGCCACGTGGAGCGAGACCTGGTTCGCCGTGCCGGGCCAGAACCGCTACGTGCGCGAGGTGTGGGGCACGCCGGGCGGCACCCTGCACGCCGTGGGCAACAACGGCTCCACCTTCATCAACACGGGTGACGGCTGGCGCGACGTGACGGGGACGACGCCCGCGTTCCTGTACGGGCTGCACGGGGCCGGCGGCGAGGCCTGGGCCGTGGGCACCGGCGGCGCGGTGGTGCGCTACCGCGGCGGCGCCTGGCAGGCGGTGGACCTGAAGGTGTCCACGACGGGCACCCTGCGCTCCGTGTGGGGCACCGGCGCCGGCAACGTCTACGCGGTGGGGTCGCGCCCCGGCCCCAACGCGGCGGAGCAGAGCACGCTGCTGCGCAACGACGGCTCCGGCTGGTCCGCGGCGCTGCCGGCGGCGGACAGCACCGAGTACGCGGACGTGTGGGGAAGCTCGGCGTCGGACGTGTACGTGGTGGGGCACCGGCTCAAGGCCGGGGGCGGCACCCGGGGGATGATCTGGCGCTACAACGGGAGCGGGTGGACGGCCACGGCGCCCCCGTTCGAGGGCACGGACCGCCGGCTCACGGCGGTGTGGGGGAGCGGCGCCGGCGACGTGTGGGTGATGGGGCGGCAGAGCGGCGCGTCGGGCGACGAGGCCGTGATCCTGCGCTCCACGGACGGCGGCCAGAGCTGGACCCCCGCCCCCGTGGGCGGCGTGCCGGCGGGCGAGGTGCACGTGCTGGATGCCTGGGGCTCCGGCCCGGGCAACGTGTACGCGGTGGGATACGTCGTTCCCAGCGCCGCCACGCAGTCCAGCAGCATGGTGCTGCGGTTCAACGGGACGGCCTGGTCGGCCACCGTGCGGGCGGACAGCGTACGGCTGTCCGGCGTGTGGGGCGCCGGCGCGGGGGACGTGCACCTGGTGGGATGGCAGCCGCAGCCGCCGGCGGCCAACCAGGCGGACGGGATCACCCGCCGCTCCACGGATGGCGGCGCCACCTGGACCACGCAGCGCTTCCGCGGCACCAGCTTTTCCAACCGCCGGCTGCTGGGCGTGTGGGGCACCTCGCCCAGCGACGTGTACGCGGTGGGCGCCGGTCCCATCCTGCACTTCGACGGGACCCGCTGGCAGCCGCAGGGCAGCTACGGCTGGCCCACCTTCCGCGCCGTGTGGGGAAGCTCGGCCGGCGACGTGTACGCCGTCGGCGAAAAGGGCCTGATCGTTCACGGCATCCGCTGACGCGCTGATTTGCTGATCTGCTGATCCGCTGACGCGCCTCGATCCGCCCCCGGCACCTGCTGCCGGGGGCGGATCTTTGCATCCGTGCCTTGCCACCCCCGCCCGGCGGACGCAAACTCATCCCCCGTGTGAGGGCGCACTTTCGCACTTTCGCACTTTCGCACTTTCGCACTTTCGCACTTTCGCACTGCCGTCGATGTCTCCGCTGTCCGGCACCGCCCTCCCGTCCGTCCTCGTCCCGCCGCCGGGGCCGCGTTCGCGCGCGCTGGCGGCGGAGCTGGCGCGCTGGGAATCGCCCAACGTCACCTACCTGGCGGACGACTTTCCCGTCTTCTGGGAGGCGGCGCGCGGGGCCAACGTGCTGGACGCGGACGGCAACGTGTACGTGGACCTCACCTCCGCGTTCGCCGTGGCGGGGATCGGGCACGCGCATCCGCGGGTGGTGGATGCCATCCAGCGCCAGTCCGCCACGCTGCTGCACGGGATGGGCGACGTGCATCCGCCCGCCATCAAGGTGGACCTTCTCCGCGCCCTGGCGGAGGCCGCGCCGGGCGGATTGACGAAGAGCGTGCTCGCCAGCTCCGGCGCGGAGGCGGTGGAGGCCGCGCTCAAGACGGCCATGATCGCCACGGGCAAGCCGCGCGTGCTCGCCTTTCACGGCAGCTACCACGGGCTCACCTACCGCGCGCTGTCCGTCTCCGGCCGCGAGGACTTCCGCGCCCCGTTCGCCGCGCAGCTGGCGTCGAACGTCGTCTTTGCCCCGTACCCGTACGCGTACCGCTCGCCGTTCGGGCGCGACGCGGACGAGGTGTGCGCGGCCACGCTGCGCTACGTGGAGCACGTGCTGGACACGCCCGGCTCCGCGTCCGAGGCGATCGGGGCCATCCTGGTGGAGCCCATCCAGGGGCGCGGCGGCGACGTGGTGCCGGCGGAGGCCTTTCTCCCCGGCCTGCGCCGCATCTGCGACGAGCGCGGGCTGCTGCTCATCCTGGACGAGATCTACACGGGGTTCGGGCGCACGGGGCGATGGTTCGCGTGCGAGCACTGGGACGTGGTGCCGGATGTGCTCATCGTGGGCAAGGGCCTCACGGGCGGATTTCCGTTCTCCGCCTGCATCGGCACGGACACGGTGATGGATGCGTGGCCGCGCTCCACGGGCGAGGCCCTGCACACCAGCACCTTCCTGGGCCACCCGGTGGGATGCGCGGCGGCGCTGGCGAGCCTGTCCGTGCTGCGCGACGAGCGGCTGGTGGAGCGCGCGGCGGAGCTGGGCGCGCGCATCCGGTCTCGCCTGGCGGAGATGACGGCGGATCACCCGAACGTGGGCGAGGTGCGCGGGCGGGGGATGATGATCGGGATGGAGATGGTGCGCGACCGGGAATCGCGCGCGCCGGCGCCGGAGCTGGCGGGGCGCGTGGTCGTGGAGGGCCTGCGCCGCGGTGTGCTGCTGCTGGGCGGCGGCATCTACGGCAACGTGCTTTCCTTTTCGCCCCCGTTCGTCATCACCGAGGAGCAGGTGGATTTCGCGCTCGGCGTGATCGGGGAGATACTGGAGGAGATGCGGGGCTCGGGCCTGAGCGGCTGAAGCCGCCGCAACGACGGCGGAAAGCCTCGCAAACTGCGCGAGGCTTCACCAGCGGGAACTTCGCTCCGGCGCAATCACCGGGTCCGTGCCGGCGAGCGGCGGGGAAAGTCTGGGCGAATGGGCGGATGTCCGTCCTGAGCGGCTAAAGCCGCCGCTGGGACAGCGGCAAGCCCCGTCTCGGCTCGCTGCGCTCGCCGAACGAGGCTTCAACTGCATGACTTCGCCACGGTGCACATCCTCACCCGTGCACGGGCTGTCGGCGCAGGCCGACATTGCGGGTTCACTGCCGCGAATTCATTCGCCGGGGCTGGGAGCCGGCTTGGCCATCGGATGATCACGCCTCCACGCGGTTCTTTCCCCGGCGCTTGGCCTGGTACAGCTTGCGGTCCGCGTCGGAGAGCAGTTTTTCGTGGTTGGGCTGGCCGTCCGCCGCGGCCAGGCCCGCGCTGAGCGTCACGGCCAGCAACGGATGGACGGTGTGCCACGGGTGCTCCATCACCCGCCGGCACAGCTTTTCGCCGGCGGCATGGGCCTGCTCCGGCGTGGCGCAGGGAAAGATCACGACGAACTCCTCGCCGCCGAACCGCGCCACCACGTCGCTCTGACGCACGTTCTGCCGCAGGATGCCGGCGATGGTCCGCAGCACCTCGTCGCCCACGGCGTGCGAGAAGGTGTCGTTGATCCGCTTGAAGTCGTCCACGTCGCAGATCATCACAGACAGCGGCTGCGATTGCCGCAGGGCGAGCGCGAACGCCTCCGCCAGCCGCTCGTCCAGGTAGCGCCGGTTGTACGCGCCCGTCAGCGCGTCGCGCAGGCTCAGGGCCCGCAGCTCCCGGTTGGTCTCCTCCAGTTCCGCCCTGGCGCGGGTCAGCGCCGCCTCCGCCTCGCGCCGCTCGGCGATCTCTCGCTCCAGCTCCACGTTGCGCAGCCGCGAGATCTCCCCGTCCTTGACGGCGCGCTCCGTGTCGAACTGCACCATCACCTGCGCCATCCGCGTGTTCGCCTGCGTTTGCAGGTGCTCTACCGTGAGCGCGTGAAAGCGCTCGTGGTGCTCCAGCGCGCGGCCGTGATCGCCCAGCCCCCGGTACGCGCGGCAAAAGCGCTCGTGCAGCCACGCCCGGTGCTGCGCGGGGCGGCCCGTGCGCAGGTACAGCGGCAGCGCCTGCTCCAGGAAACCCAGCGCCTCGGCGTGGCGCCCCTGGCCCAGCAGCGCCTCGGCCTTGAGCCGCAGGGCATCCCCGGCGTACCCGGCGTGTGCGGGATCGTCCAGCAGCACCGGCAGCACCACGTCCATCGCCGCGTCCGCGCGGGCCCACTCGGCGCGGGCCAGCAGCACCGTGGCGATCCCCATCCTCCCCAGCGCCCGCCCCGCCGCGTTGCCGTGCGCATGGTCCATCTCCATGCCGCGCCGGTAGAACGCCTCCGACTCGTCGTATCGCCCCAGCCCGTCCGCCGCGATGCCCATGCGGTACAGCGTGCGCGCCGCGCGGAGCGGAAAGCGGTCGCCGAAGCTTTCCAGCGCCACGCCGTAGTACGAGAGCGCCCGCTCGTACTGGTCCAGGTTACTGTAGACGATGGCGATGCGCCCAAAGAG
>DATING010000868.1:0-2323 GCA_035474555.1 Longimicrobium sp.
CGCCGACGGCTCGTGCACCGGCGGGCTGAGTGCTCCCCGGCAGAGTCCCATCGGGCAGGGCGCGCGCGGTGCTGGGTTCCTGCACGAGGGCACGGCCCCAGACCCCGGCGAATGAATTCGCGGCAATGAACCCGCAATGTCGGCCTTCGCCGACAGCTCCTGCCCCGGCAGGCTGCGTGCTCCCCGGCACGGTTCGCAAAAAGCCCCGCGCATCGGCGCGGGGCTGTGCTCGTTTGTGGTGTCCGCGGAGGCGGACAGTGTGAAGTTGTAGCCGCGAATTTATTCGCTCCTACACCCCAGTCACCCTCGCTCCCCGTCTCAGCCCAGGTCCGGGCAGGGGGTGGAACTGGTGATGGGGTCCGTGCCGTTGCCGAACGCGACGGCGAGCGCGGGGGTCTCGGCAATCAGGCCGTGCGCGACGCCAGGCGCGAAGACCGCGAGGTCGCCCGCTCGCAGCGTGACGTCGATGGCCGAGCCGCCGTGCCGCGCGAGCAGGCGGACGGCCCCGGAAAACAGGTACAGCCGCTCGGTGTGCTCCGGGTGCGCGTGGAACGCGCGGCGGTCGCCCGGCGCCTTGAATTCGGCCACGTGCAGGTACGCGAACGGCTCGCCGCGCGCGAGCCACGCCACGCCCCCGCGCGCATCCTCCGCGCGAAAGAGCTCCGTGCCTGTGCCCGTGCTGGGGCCCAGGGTCTCCACCGTCACCCCGCCCTCCAGGTAGCTCCGCACCGGCATCTTGCATCCCTCCTCTGCCCCCGCCCAATTCTCCGCCGACGTCCGGCCAAAACTGGTGCGCGGCGGGGCGGACGTCAAACCCATCATTCGGGGGCCCGGCGGCATCCAACCCTCGTCCACCGATCGCCGCCCTCCTCCCCCGCCGCACGAAACGAAGCCGATGCCGGCCTTCCCCGCCCCGCGCTCCCTCCTCCGCTCCCCGGGCAGGCCGCGCGGCCATGCGCCGGCGCTCGTGGCGTCGCTGGCACTGGGGGCGGCGCTGGGCGGCCCGGTACTGTCGCTGGCGCGCGGCCGGCTGGGCCATCCGCGTCCCGCGCCGCCACCGCCCGCGTTCGACCGGCCCGGGGCGTGGACGGCGGAGCTGCGCGTCCCGGAGACGATCCAGGCGGATGCGCTGGACGGGCTGGTGGCCATCGCCCTCACGGTGGCGGTGCTGCTTCTGGCGGGCGCGGCGCTCAACGTGGGCACGCTGCTGCTGGCACGCGCCGCCGCCCGCCGCCACGAGGTCGCCGTACGGGCCACGCTGGGGGCCACGCCGGGATCGCTGGGCCGCCGCGCGCTGGCGGAAGGGGCGCTGCTGGGAGTGCTCGGCGGGGGCGCGGGGGTGCTGCTGGGCGCAGCGGGGGGCGCGCTGGCGCGGGACACGTGGATGGGGGACGCGGCGATGCTCGCGCGCTTCCGTCCCCTGGCCGGGGCGGCCGCGGCGGCGGGCGCGCTGACGCTGCTGGTGCTCCTTTCCGCCGCCCTGCCGATGATCGCGGGCGCGCGCCGCAACCTGTATGGTGCGCTCTCCACGGGCGGGCGCGCCACGGCCGGCGCGGGCGAGGCGATGCTGCGCAAGTCGCTGTCGGTGCTGCAGTTCGCCGGCTCCGCCACGCTGCTCACGGGCGCCGCGCTGCTCCTCCGCGCCTCGTTCCCGGGCGCGGCGGCCGTGCACCCCGGCTTCGACCCGCGCGACACGCTCGCCTTTCGCGTGGAGCTCCCGGCGGCGGCGCCGGCGGAGCGGGCGCGGATGCAGCGCGCGCTGCTGGACGGCGCCGCGGCGCTCCCCGGCATCCGCGCCGTGAGCGCGGCCACGCCGGGCGCCTGGCTGGGGCTGGGTGCGGAGGACCGGCTGCGGACGCTCTGCAATGCGTGCCTCAAGGGCAACATGTTCTACCCCATGGGGATCGGCCTGGCGCGGCACCACGCGGTGAGCCCGGGCTACTTCGCCGCGCTGGGGGTGCGCGTGCTGGAGGGCCGCGAGCTGCGCCCGGGGGACGAACGCGCCGTCGTCATCAACCGCGCCTTCGCCGTCACCCTGCTCCCCCGCGCCGATCCCGTGGGCCAGCGGGTGCTGCTCAAGGGCGGGTGGAGGGACGATCCCTACCTCGTGGTCGGCGTGGTGGACGACCCGCGGGCCATGGCGCCCGGCGCCGGCGGCGAGCCGGACCCCGCCGTCTACCTGCCCTCGCCCGCGAATCCGCCACGGACGCTGGCGCTGGCCGTGCGGACGGCGGGGGCGGCGGAGGGCCGCGAGCCCGCGATCCGCCAGGCACTCGCCCGCGCCGCGCCCGGCGCCCGCGTGTGGCGGGGGACGAGCATGCAG
>DATING010000869.1:0-2544 GCA_035474555.1 Longimicrobium sp.
TCGTGGAGGCCGCCATCCAGCAGGCGCGCGCAAAGGCAGAGGCGTGCGCGCCGGAGGTCGCGTCGCGGCTGGAGTTCCTCGTGGGGGATGCGCTGCGGCCGTCGCTGCTCGGCAGGCCGTTCGGGGCGGTGGTGGATTCGGGGTTCTATCACCTGTTCGACCAGGACACGCGCGACCGGTACGCGGATGATCTCGCGGCCACGCTGACGCCGGGCGGCCGGCTCTACCTGCTGGAGTTCGCGGTGGAGTTCGACATCCCCAACACGCCGCTCAAGGTCACGGAGGACGAGCTGCGGGCCCGGTTCGCCGAGGACGACGGCTGGCGCATCCTTGCGCTGCGGCCGGCGCAGTTCCTCAGCCGCATCGCGCCCGTACCGGCGGTGGCCGCGTGCATCGAACGGATCGCCATCCACGGAAGCGACTGACGCCGCGGCTGCGACCGCACACCGCCGGGTTCGCCGGCATCGACCACGAGGCCAGAGGCATGGATCCCACCCTTCGCGCACACCTGGACGCCGTCCGCGCCGATGAAAAGGACGCGCAGAACGCCGCGTACTCGTTCCTCATGGACGCCACGGCGGGCCCGGTGGACTGGGCGTACGAGGCGTGGGATGAGGTCGTGGCGATGCTGCGGCATCGGAGCAACCGCGTCCGCGCCATCGCATCGCAGCTGTTGAGCAACCTGGCCGCCGAGAGCGATCCGGACCGGCGCATACTGGATGACCTGGACGCGCTGCTGGAGGTCACGAAGGACGAGCGCTTCGTCACGGCGCGGCACTGCCTGCAATCGCTGTGGAAGGTGGGCGCCGCGGGGGATGCGCAGCGCGACGCGGTCGTGGCGGGGCTGGGCCGGCGCTTCGCGGAGTGCGCGAGCGAGAAGAACTGCACGCTCATCCGCTACGACATCGTCCAGGTGCTGCGGAAGATGTACGACGCGGCGCCGTACGAGCCGGTGAGCCGGGCGGCGCACGCGCTCATCGAGACGGAGACCGATCCCAAGTACCGGAAGAAGTACGCGAGCGCCTGGAAGGGAGCCGCCCCCGCGCCGCATCCCGCGTGACCCCCGCGCCGCACGATGTCGGATTCGTTCAAGACGGGCGGATGCGACCGCGCGTAGAGTGGTGGAGGTTCATCCATCCGCCATCAACTGCGTGACGAGGGAGAGCATGAAGCCACGGCTGAAGGTCATCACCATCGGCGTCCGCGACCTGGAGGCGGCGCTCGTCTTCTACCGCAACGGGATGGGGCTGCCGACCAGGGGGATCATCGGCACGGAGTTCGAGGACGGCGCCGTCGTCTTCATCGAGATGAACGAGGGGCTGATCCTGGCGCTGTATCCGCGGGAAGCGCTGGCGAAGGAAGCCGGCGTGCCCGTCGGCGAGCCGAACGCGGCGGAGTTCACGCTGGGGCACAACGTCGCATCCAAAAAAGAGGTGGATGCGGTGATGGCGCAGGCGCAGGCCGCCGGCGCCCACATCACCGATCCCGCGCGCGACCGGTTCTGGGGCGGGTACGCCGGGCACTTCCAGGACCTGGACGGCCACCTGTGGGAGATTGCGTGGAATCCGGCGTGGGACATCGCGGAGTGAGCGCCGCGGCCGGAACGCGACGGATCGCCCGGCCGCATCAACCATCCAACCGGGAGCGTTTGGATTGACATCGATCGAGCCGGCCCGCTACGCCGAAGGGCGGGCCATGCTGGTGGCGGGGCTGCGCCGGCACCACACCTTCGCCGACGCGCCGCGGACCATCGCCGCGCAGTGGGAGGCCTTCCACGCGCTGGGGCCCATCCCCGGCCGGCGGGGCGCGGTGGCGTACGGGGTGATGTGCGGCACACAGCTGGCGGAGCAGCGGTTCGAGTACATGGCCGGCGTGGAGGTGGATGGGTTCGAGGCACTGCCGGCGGACCTGGGGCGGATGCGCGTGCCGGTGCAGCACTACGCCGTGTTCGAGCACACCGGCCACGTGTCCACGCTCTGGCAGACGTGGGGCGCCATCTGGCAGGACTGGGTCCCCCGCTCCGGCCGAACCCCGGCGGACACGCCCGACTTCGAGCTGTACGGCGCGGACTTCGACCCCGCGACCGGGCTGGGGACGATGGAGATCTGGTTCCCGCTCGAGCCGGCCTGAGCCGTGGTGTCGCGAACGCACACCGCCGGGCCCGTCATCTTGATGCGAAATGAGGAGCGGCGATGGCCGTGAAAGGCACCGGCAGCAAGCCGGCAAAAGGCACCGATGCCGCGCCGGACGACGTGGATGCGTTCGTCGCCGCGCTGGACCACCTGCGCACGGCGGAGATCCTCGCGCTGCGGCGGATCATCCTCGGCGCGGACGCGCGCATCGGCGAGGGGATCAAGTGGAATGCGCCCAGCTACCGCACGTCCGACTGGTTCGCCACCACGCACCTGCGGGCCAAGGAGGGCGTGCACATCATCATGCACTTCGGCGCGAAGAAACGGGCGGATTTTGCGCCGCGCGCCGCCATCGACGATCCCGAATCCATCCTGGAGTGGCTGGCGGCAGACCGCGCCGTCGCCAAGTTCC
>DATING010000870.1:0-4033 GCA_035474555.1 Longimicrobium sp.
CAGCGGTACCTGGAAAAACTGGCGGAGATGATCTCCCGCTACCTCACCCTCCCCGGCCGCGCCGTGCAGCCGCTGGCGGACGCGTCGTTCGACACCTGGATCAAGTTCTACCGGCCGGACGCCAACACGCCCAACGCCACCATCTCGTACTACCAGAAGGGCGCGCTCGTCGCCCTGCTGCTGGACCTGCGCATTCGCCAGGCGACGGGGAACGCGCGGTCCATGGACGACCTGATGCGCCTGCTGTGGGAGCGCTACGGCGTGCCGGACACGGGCTTTCCCGAGGGTGCCGTGGAGGACGCGGCGGCGGAGGTGGCGGGGACGGAGCTGCGCGGCTTCTTCGACCACGCGCTGCGCTCCACGGCGGAGCTGGACTTTGCCGGCGCATTGGCCGTCGCCGGGCTGCAGATGGTGCCCGTGCACGAGGCGGCGCTGCGTCCCCCTCCCGCCGGGGGGCCGGTGCCGGGCGGAGGGCCGATGCCGGGCGCGGGACCGGCTCCGGGCGCGGGGCAGATGCGCGTGCCGAACGAGTCGCGGACGGGGCTCACCCTGCGCGGGGAGGGTGGCCGCGTGGTGGTGGTGAACGTGCTCGCCGGGTCCGCCGCCTGGCGCGCGGGGGTGAACGCGGGCGACGAGCTGGTGGCGCTGGACGGCTTTCGCATCCCCGCGCCGGAGTGGCTGAACGCGCGGCTGATGGAGCACGCGCCCGGCGCGCACGCCGTGCTGACGGTGTTCCGCCGCGACGAGCTGCTGACGCTGCCGCTGCCGGTGGAGCAGGGCCCGCCGCCGCGGTGGATGATCCGCCCCGCGCCGGACGCCACGCCCGCGCAGCAGGCCCTGCTGGCCGATTGGCTGCGGACGGTGGTGCCGGACGGGCCCGCGCAGGAGTCCGCCGGATCGCCGCCCGCGGGGTGGGCTCCGCCCGCCGTCGTGGCCGAGCCGGGCGCCTGATCGCGGGGGACTCGGCGGGCTGGAGAGGCCGATCGGCGGACGGGAGGAGGGCGATCAGCGGGCCGAAGAAGGAGATCAGCGAGAAGCCGACTGGGTGGGGTTGACGGGAGCGCCGGAAACGGATAGGTTTGGGACTCTTCACACGGGCTACGGCGCGGGTGGAGACCGGGGTTCGGGACGTGGCGCAGCCCGGTAGCGCACCTGAATGGGGTTCAGGGGGTCGCCGGTTCAAATCCGGCCGTCCCGACTGTCGTATGAGAAGGCCCAGCAACGGTTACCGTTGCTGGGCCTTCTTGCATTCCAGACCCTCCCCGCGCTCGATGCGGGAGTGGCAGGCGGCCTCCCCGCAACCACTCGTCACACGGCCGGGTCGACGGCCCGCCTGTGCATCGCACTCATGCGGCCCCCATGCACCATGAGCCCGGAGAGCGCCCCCTCGAGCTCATGAAGATCCGCGGGCGTGAGCTGCACTTCGAGCGCCCCGAGGTTCTCGTCCAGGTGACTGCGGTTGCGCGTCCCCGGGATTGGAACGATCCACGGCTTCTGCGCCAGCAGCCATGCCAGGGCAACCTGCGTGTTCGTCGCGTTCTTCTTCTGCGCGAATCGCGTCAGCGCCTCCACGATCGGCCGGTTGGAGGCCATGTTCCCGGGGCTGAAGCGGTCGAACAGGGCGCGAAGGTCCGTCTTCGGGTCGAGCTTCGTGCTGCCGTCCATGTGTCCCGCCAGGTACCCCATGCCCACCGGGCCCCACGGGACGAAGCCGATGCCCAGCTCCTCGCACGCGGCGAGCACGCCGTTGCGCTCCACGGCCCGCTCCATGAGCGAGTACTCGGTCTGGACGGCCGTCACCGGCTGGACCGCATGTGCACGGCGGATCGTCTTCGCGCTCGCCTCGGAGAGGCCCAAGTGCAGGACCTTGCCTTCCGCGATGAGGTCCCTGACCACGCCCGCCACGTCCTCGATCGGCACGGCGGGGTCGACCCGGTGCTGGTAGTAGAGGTCGATGCGGTCGGTACGGAGGCGTTTGAGCGAGTCCTCGACCACCTTCCTGACGTGCTCCGGCCGGCTGTTGAGACTCCCCCCGGCCGGGATGTCGAAGCCGAACTTGCTCGCGATGGAGACCTGGTCGCGGATGGGCGCGAGCGCTTCGCCGACGAGATCCTCGTTGGTGTACGGGCCATAGACCTCGGCCGTATCGAAGAAGGTGACGCCCCGTTCATGGGCCTCGCGCAGGACGCGGATGCCCTGCGCCCGGTCCGCGGGAGGGCCGTAGGTGCCGCTGATGCTCATGGCGCCGGCTCCCACGGCCGAGACTTCCAGGGCGCCGAGCCTGCGGGTCTTCATCGTGCCCCTCCCCGGGTGGGTTTCCCTGGGCGGGTCCACACAGGCGGCCAACGAAAACGATCCGACGGCCAATCCCGCTCCCGCCAGGACGGAGCCCGCCAGGAAGTCACGGCGGCTGAGGCCCCGCCCCCCATGCGTGTTCCATCCAGTGGTGCGCCCGTTCTTTTCCATCACCGGTTCCTTTCAGTTGCCAGGGGCAGGGAAAGCAGCCGACGTGACGCTTTCCCGGGGGATCGAGGACTCGCTCGCAACGCGATCCCGGCGGATCAGGCAGCCACGTCGAACCAGCCCGTGGCCGCCTGGATGACGTTCCAGAGCTTGCCGGGGATCCGGAGGTCTTCCACCTTCGAGACTTCCAGTACCGTCCGGATCTCCGCCTCGCGCCCGCTGGCCGCCAGCTCCACCCAATTCGGGTTCATGATCAGCCCCTGGCCCACGGCCACCAGGGACAGGCCGAGCGCCAGCGCCGCGCCCGCGTCGGCGGGGGTGCGCACCTGCCCGGCGGACACGACGGGGAGCCGGCCGTCCACCCGCTCCAGCACGCCTTCGATGCTCAGCTTGCCGTCGGTGCCGTCGAGCGGGGTGGCCGTGAGCACGCTGGCCAGCGACACGTGCAGGTAGTCGATGCCCAGCCCGGCCAGGCGGTCGATCAGCGCGTACACGTCTCCGATCCGCAGGCCGCCCTCGTTGGGCTCCTCCGGTGAGACGCGGTATCCCAGGAGAAAGGGACGGTCCGCATGCTCGCCGATCACCCGCTGTACCTCCCGCACCACCGCGAGCGGGAAGCGCATCCGGTTCTCCAGCGGGCCGCCCCACTCGTCGGTGCGGCGGTTGAAGAAGGGCGAGAGAAAGTTCTGCAGCAGGAAGCCGTGGGCGCCGTGCAGCTCCACCCCGTCGAAGCCCGCTTCGATGGCGCGACGCGTAGCGTGGCCAAACGCGTGGATGAGGTCCTGGATCTCCTCCGGCCGCAGCGCGCGGGATTCCACGCCGCCGGGCGTAAACGGCGTGGCCTCCAGCTCCAGGCTGCTGGCGCTGACCAGGTCGCCATCCGGGATCAGGTGCGTCAGCGCCTTGTTGCCGGCGTGAAAGATCTGCAGCACGGCGGGGGCGCCGCCGCTCTTTGCCGCAGCCGCCAGCTTGCGCAGGCTCGGGATGAACGAATCGTCGGACGCGGCGAACTCATCGGTAAAGCCGATGCCGCTCGCGGTCACGTGCGAGCAGCCGGTGATGACCATTCCAACGCCGCCCACGCGGTGGCGGTAGTAGCTTTCTTCGTCGTCCGAGACGGTGGCGTCGTCGTTGCTCGACCAGGTGGTCATGGGCGCCATCACCACCCGGTTCTCCAGCCGAATACCGCGCGTGAAGGAGAAGGGCTGGAACAGCCGCCCGGTAGTCTCCGCAGTCGTCGTCATGTCGTACCCTTCCTTCGTGGACCCTCTGACCCTGCTCATTCCTCTTCTCCTGCTCCACCGTGTGGAAGGCCTATCCGCCTGGAATCGTGCGGTGCCCGGATGCAGAACCAGTATGCCTTTCCTGGTATCTGCCGCGAGAGAAAGGTAATCGACTCCGGCTGCGCGCCTCTGCCTGATCGTGGTCAATCCTTGCCCATTCCTCCACAGTGCTGAAAGCGCGGTGGGAACGGGTGTATCCGCCAAAGCACTCGGGGAGATGGTTGACTCAGGAAGGGACGTGCAGCGTGCGTGATGCCAGATTCTCGGAATGATTGTGCATTGCCGGT
>DATING010000871.1:0-2559 GCA_035474555.1 Longimicrobium sp.
CGTTGCCCATTGTGGTTCCTTTGGGTTCCATTCGGTTCTTGTGCAATTTAGACGTTAGTCGCGCCGCCTGTAAAGACCAGCACTATGTTAGGGATGGTCTCGGCCCGCTGCACGCTTCTACCAGTCTCAATCTTCCATCGATCCCATGTCCTGTCACCGTTCGGTGCGCTGAACGATGCGGAGCCGCTGGCCCGCTGCACGCGCTTGGCGCTAGCCCGCATCGGGCACAGAGTCGGCGCGGCAGGCGCTGTGCGGACTCGCGGAGGTGGAGGAGGATGCATAGGGGTGGGAGGAGTTCGCCAGGACGCTCGGGGAGGGCTGACGAGCCGATCTGGAAGGAGAGAGGCGGCCCGGCGCTCGCGGGATTCCTCCGGAGCTACCCCGACGTGCGGGTGGAGCTGATGGTGAGCGAAGCGCCGATCGACGTCGTGGCGGAGGGCTACGACGCGGCCGTGCGGCCGGGGGACTTCATCGACCAGGACATGATCTCCATCCCGGTCTCGGGCCCCCTGCGGTTCCTGGTGGTGGGCTCGCCCGCATACTTCGCCAAGCATCCACCGCCGGAGCATCCGCGCGACCTCGCCGCGCACGTCTGCATCAACTACTGGGCGAGCCCGGGCGTCCCTCCCGTCCCCTGGGTGTTCACCGAAGACGGGCAGGATTTCAACGTCGCGATCAAGGACCGGTTCGTCACCAACGACGACCGGCTCCTGCTCCGGCTCGCGCGCGAAGGCATCGCGCTCACCCTGGGGAGGGAGGAGGCGGCCCGTCCCTACATCGAGCGCGGGGAGCTGGTCACCGTGCTGGACGATTACTTCCGTCCGTTCCCGGGGTTCTACCTCTACTATCCGGCGCGGCGGCAGACGTCGTCGGCGCTCCGCGCCCTCATCGACTACCTGCTCCGCCTGCGGCAGAGCCAGCCGCCCGCCGCGTGATCGCCCGGCTTCTACACGCGGGCGCGGAGCCTGCCCGATGCCGCCGCGCCGCGAGGCGCATGGGTCAGAGCCTCGCCGCCTTGCGCGTTCTGGCGAGCGGCCCCCTCGCTTCCACATCTCTCCTGAGAGCCATCATGCCTCCCGCTTGCTCGTTCCGCGTCGTCGTGGCGCTCGCAGTTCTCGCCGCGTGCGGAGACTCCACCACGTCGGCAAAGGAGACCACGTTCGCCGCGCCGATCGAGGGCGCGCCGATGGCCGACGTGTTCTACGGCGCGTACATGGACCACGACCCGGCGGCCGGCGCGCAGGACTGGTCGTGCGGCTTCAAGTCGTACGATGGCCATGGGGGCGTCGACATCCTGCTGCGAAACTTCCGCGTCCAGGACTTGGGCGTGCGGGTGATCGCCGCGGCGGGCGGGACCGTGGCCGGGACGGGCGACGGCCTTCCCGATCGCAACACCACCTGGGACGTCGGCGGGTACGGCAACTATGTCGAGATCTCGCACCCCGGCGGGCTGACCACCCTCTACGGGCACCTGCGGCGCGGCTCCATCGCGGTCACGCAGGGCCAGAAGGTGGAGGAGGGTGCGCTCCTGGGGCTGGTGGGGAGCTCGGGAAAGTCCAACTGGCCGCATCTCCACTTCGAGGTGCGCAGGGGCGGAGCGGCCGTGGACCCCTTCGCGGGCGGGTGCTCGGTGCAGGAGAGCCTGTGGACGAACCAGCTCGCCTACCAGGACGCGTTCATGGTGATGGATGCGGGGCTGACGGACCAGCCGGTCACCCTGGCCACGCTGCTGGAACGGCCGCCCACGCGCAGCGCCTTTCCCCTGGACGCCGCCGGCTTCCGGCTCTGGATCCAGACCGCGAACCAGCGGGCCTCGACGGTGCGGTACGAGCTGCGCGCACCGGGAGGCGCACTCCGCGAGACGGTGCAGCAGCAGGTCGGCGCTACGTTCAGCACGCGCTACCTGGTGCTGAACGTCGCGGTGAGTGGCGTCCTGAGCGAGGCAGGCGCGTGGGAGATCCGGACGTACCAGGACGGCCAGCTCATCTGGACCCAGCCCTTTACGCTGCTGCCGGCCGCGGCAGCGGATGCCGCCGGCGCCTCCGTGCAGGCCGCGTCCACCCTCGAGGTGCAGGTGCTCGACCAGGCGCCGGGAGCGGACGCACACCCCTGACCGTGTGGTCGTCAGGCCGCGGGACAGGCCGGTGCGGCGGCGCACCCGTTCGCTGCGACGTAGACATCCACTCACCGCGTACGGCCGGTGACTGGACGGTGTCCGCTGCCTCGCTGGGGCGACCGCGGCAGGCAGGGCGGGCGCCGTCACCGCGCCAGGCGGCACGAAGAACGAATTGGCCCCGCGATGGAAGCGCTCCATCGCGGGGCTAATTGCGCAGGGCTGGATGCGCCGTGTCGAACGATCGGCGCTCCACCCGCGGAGGCATCATACCCGATTCTCTGATTGATTGTGCATTCATGATTTCAAAGAAGGCCTCATACGGATTCTCCCAATCTCCTGTGCAGAATGGAAGAACGGCTTGAACGCAGAGTTCGCAGAGTCGAAAGAGAGTTCGCAGAGAAAAGATCGATCCGTACTCTGCGAACTCCTTCTGTTCTCTGCGA
>DATING010000872.1:0-1824 GCA_035474555.1 Longimicrobium sp.
TCGACTGGCTGGGGGATGACCCTGCAGCGCCGCCGTCAGCGTGACGCGCGGGCGCCGGGCCAGGGCCGCGCCAGGGTGAAGTGGTAGACGGGCTGCTTGTTCTCCATCATCACGTGCAGCACCCCCGCGTCGCGCATCTCGGCCAGCGTGCGGCCCAGCTCGGCCTGCAGCACCCGCGCGTGCTCCTTGCCGGCCTCCTCCAGCATCTCCGACTCCATCTCCCACAGCTCCAGGCTGCCGCCCGCCACCGGCGCGGGGACGGCGAAGCGCTCGTGCGACACGTCTACCGTGGTACCGAACTCGTGCGCACTCGTCGTCTGCGAGGCGTAGGAGTTGATGCGGCGCAGCTCGGCCTGCGTCTCGTCCGTGCGCAGGGCGGAGGTGACCTTGATGCGGTAGCGGGGCAGCCCCAGCCGGTCCAGCCGCGCGTGGAAGCGGCGGCCCAGCTCCGTGAGCATGGCCTTGGTATCCGGCGTGACGTAGGGGTTGGAGTGCGGCATGTCGCGCAGGATCCAGTACTGTGTGCTGTCGCCCAGCGCCACCAGGCGGCCGGCGCGCACCAGCCGCTGGATCTCCGCCATCCCCGACACGCGCTGCCCCAGCTTGCCGGCCGCGGCCACCTGCTCGGCGTTCTTGTCCAGCCGCAGCTCGCCGACTTCGCGCGCCTTGAGCCGGGTGCCCCGGCCGAACGCGGCCCGCACGGAATCCGCCTTGGCTGCCACCCGCGCGCGCGCCTGGGCACTGTCCGCCGCCGTCATGGGCCGCGCGGGGGCGACCGGTGCGGGGCGGGGCGGGGCCGCCTTTGCCACGGGCGCCCTCGCATCCTCCCGCGCGTCGTCGAAGCCGTCGTGCTCGTTGTCGCCGCAGCCGGCGGCGAGCATCGTGAGCACCGCAACCATCCACATCCGCATTCCGTACATCCCGTTCGGTGGCGAGGCCGTCTGCGCGAAACCTCCCCGCCGGGCCAGATGCATGCCAGATCGTTCCGCCGCCGCCACTTGCAATCGGCGGAGCACGATTCACGTCCAGTTGACCGGAGCTTTTGACCGTGCCTGTGTATCGGGTGATCTACGACGTGCGCGACACGTTCGACGCGACGCTCTTCCTGATGATGGGGCTGTTCCTGGCCATTAGCCTGACCCTGTGGGCGGTGGGACGGGCGGACATGTGGCTGCTGGCGCGCTTCGGCGCCGTGTCGGCGGGCGCGGGGCAGGAGGTGGGCTGGATGGAGCGGGCGGCCCGGATGCGCCGGTGGGGGATGGGCCTGCTCCTGTTCTCGCCGCTGGTGTTCGGACTCGCGGGGTGGATGCAGTGGTCGGAGCAGAAGCGGCTGGGCCACGCGCTGGAGAGCGGGGAATACACCGTGGTGGAGGGGCCGGTGACCGACTTCGTGCGGGGCGATGCCAACGCACACCGGTACGAGGAGTTCGCCATCATCAGCAACGGCCGGCGCTACACGTACCGGTATTCGAGGAGCAACCGCGTCCCGGGCTTTCACCAGAGCCAGGGACCCATCCGCGCAGGAATGCACCTTCGCATCACCGACGTCCGCGGCTACATCGCACTGCTGGAGGTGCGGACGGTGGAGGACCCCGCCACCTACCGCGCCGACGCCGAGCGGTCCCGCTGAAAAGCCAAGCGTCGCCATCGCAGGCGGCGCCTCGTGTTCATCTGCGGGGACGTCCGGCTGGCCGGTCGAATCGCGCCGCGCCTTCTCGATCCGAGCGTTTCGTACGACGACCCTCGTCGCGATGGTCAGGGATAGCGACAAAGATTGCGTATAATCCTTTTATGACATATTATCATATGCACGAGTTCAATCCC
>DATING010000873.1:0-1762 GCA_035474555.1 Longimicrobium sp.
TGGGGGAGGGAGGTTGCGCCCCGCCGGGCGGCGGCTTCCGTGCTGGATGCAAAGCACCTCCCCCAGGGGTTTTTGGGGGAGGTCGCGAGGCGACGAGCGGGTGGGGGCGCCGGCGGGAGTCCGCCACAGGGACGGACCTCCTCGCGCGCCCGTCGTTCTCCCCCTCTCCCGGCGCGGTTTGCCGGGGGGGCGTGGCGGGATGCCCGCCCCCGTGCACGATTCGAGTTCTCCGGCCCCCGCCTACTGTTCCATCCCGTAGCGCTGCAGCTTGCGGTACAGCGTGGAGGGGTCGATGCCGAGCACCTCGGCGGCGCGCGTCTTGTTGCCGCTCTCGCTGAACAGTACCCAGTGGATGTACGCCCGCTCGATGATCTCCAGCGTGGGGTTGGGCGGCAGGCTGGCGGAGACCAGCGGCTGCGCCTGCCGCTGGGTAATGCGCGGCGGCAGCGTCCCCAGCTGGATCTCGCCGCTGTCGGCGGTGAGCACGGCGGCGCGCTCCAGGGCGTTCTCCAGCTCGCGCACGTTGCCGGGCCAGTCGTACGACTGCAGCGCGCCCACCACGTCCTCCGACAGCCGCGGCGCGGGCCGGCCGCGCTGGTTGGCGAAGCGGTCCAGGAAGTACTCGGAGAGGATGGGAACGTCGTCCGGGCGCTCGCGCAGGGGCGGCAGCTGCAGGGTGATGACGTTCAGGCGGTAGAACAGGTCGCTGCGAAATCCCCCGCGGCGAATCTCCTCGTCCAGGTCGCGGTTGGTGGCGGCGATGATGCGCACGTCCACCGGGATGGTCTCCGTGGCGCCCACGGGGATGATCTCCCGCTCCTGCAGCACGCGCAGCAGCTTGACCTGCGTGGCGGCGGACATCTCGCCCACCTCGTCCAGGAAGAAGCTCCCCCCCTTGGCGGCCACGAACAGGCCCTGCTTGTCGCGCACGGCGCCCGTGAACGAGCCGCGCACGTGGCCGAATAGCTCGCTCTCCAGCAGGTTCTCGGGAAGGGCGCCGCAGTTGATGGAGACGAACGGCCCCTCGCCGCGGTCGCTGATGGTGTGGATGAACTTGGCGAGCACCTCCTTGCCCGTCCCCGACTCGCCCGTGATGAGCACGGTGGAGTCGCTGGGCGCCACCGTCTCGGCCGTCTTGAGCACGTCGATGAAGCGGCGGCTGCGGCCGATGGGGCGGGTGAAGTCGCCGCGGTCGCGCCGGCGGATCTCCGTCTTGAGCGCCTGGTTCTCCTTCTTGAGCTGCCGCGACTCCGCCGCGCGCCGGCAGATAGCCACCAGCTCGTCGTTGCTGAACGGCTTCTGGATGTAGTAGAAGGCGCCCTCGTTCACGGCGCGCATGGCCGTCTGCAGCGAGGCCTGGGCGGTCATGAGGATGACGGGGAGGGACCGGTCCATCTCCTTGGCCGCCAGCAGCACCTCCAGGCCGCCCACGTTGGGCATGCGCACGTCGCTCAGGACGACGTCGGGCCGCACCTCGGCCAGCCGGTCCACCCCCGCCTGCCCGCCCACGGCCGTTTCCACGATGAAGCCCTCACGCTTCATCAGGATGCGCAGCGTGTCCAGGATGGCGGTCTCGTCGTCGATGATCAGGATCTTCGGCTCGCTCACGGCCGTTCTTTCGCTCTGGCGTGGTCGTTCTTCGGCTTCTCATCCACCGAGAAGCTGCTACTGCAACAACTGCGACGGCGTATTCGGATGCATCCGCGCGCGAAGTCGGGATTGCCCCGGCAGCGGAGCGCCCCCTCCCCGACCCTCCCCCGCA
>DATING010000874.1:0-3395 GCA_035474555.1 Longimicrobium sp.
CAGCCACGCCCCCACCCGCTCGTCGCCTCGCGACCTCCCCCAATCCTGGGGGAGGTTGAACGGCGATCGTGCGGGCGAAGCAGGCACCCTGCACGGGCGGGGTGCCCCTCCCCCCGGCCCCCTCCCCGCTCGTTCCTCGCGGAGAGGGGGAGAACTTCGTTTTCGATGTTCGGGTTGCTCTCCCTCACGGGCTTTGCCTGCCCCAACCCTCCCCCAGGGGTTTTTGGGGGAGGGTGGGCGAGGTTTACGAGCCCGGGTGAGGGCCACCCTCCGCCCCCGCGACGGCACCGTCCCGCCGCAATCTCCCTCCCCCACGCAGTTTGTGGGGGAGGGTCGGGGAGGGGGGCGCTCCGCCCGCGGCGAGTCCCCGCTTCTACCGCATCGACCGTCCCCTCACCGCTCCGTCATCATCATCGCTCCATCGTCCCCGTCTATCGCTCCATCGTCATCACCGACACCATGGTCTCGATGCCGTCCCACAGGTTTTGCAGGCGCAGGTTCTCGTTCTCGGCGTGCTGGTTGTTGTCGTGGTTCACCACGGGCACGGTGAGGGTCCGCGTCCCCAGCGCGCCGCTGATGATGGACAGCGGCAGGCTGCCCCCCAGCGTGGGGACGGCGATCACGGGCTCGCGCGTGGTGGACTGCACGGCGCGGAGGACGGCGCGCGACACGGGCAGGTCCATGGGCGTGCGCTCGGCGTTGTATCCGCCCCCGCGCACCCGCACCCGGGCAATGCGCGGATGCATGCGGCGCTCGTCCGGCGTGGGCTCGCGGTCCAGGACGTGGTATCCCTGCGCGCGGACGTGGTCCATCAGCCGCCCCGTCTGCCGGGCCACGTCGTTGCCCAGCACCAGGCGCAGGTCCAGCACGGCCGTCGCCTCCGTGGGGATGACGTTGCGCGCCCCCGCCGCGATCCCGCCGCTCTCGAAGCCGTTCACGTTCAGCGACGGCTCGGCGATCAGCTCCATCAGCGAGCGGCCGCCGCCCTCCACCGCGGCCAGGCCCAGCTCCGCCATCAGCTCGCGGTCGTTGGCGGGGAGGGCGCGGATGGCCCCCATCTCCGCCGGGCCCAGCGGCTGCACGTCGTCGTACCAGCCGGCGACGGTCACGCGGCCCGCATCGTCCTTCATCGACGCCAGCAGCTCGGCCAGCATCATGGCCGGGTTCGGCGCCCAGTTGCCGTAGTGGCCGGAGTGAAGGGCACGGCTCGGGCCGTACACCGTCACGTCCACGTTCACGTCCCCGCGCACGCCGAAGACCACCTGCTTGGCGCCGGACGCGTGCACGGGCCCGTCCGCGATGATCCACGCGTCCGCCCGAAGCGCATCGGCATGGGCGCGCAGGATGGCGTCCAGGTGCGGCGAGCCGGCCTCCTCCTCCCCCTCGAAGAAGAACTTCAGGTTGGATGACGGGGTGATGCCGTTCGCGCGCATGGCGTCCACGGCGGCGAGGATCGCCATCACCCCCGCCTTGTCGTCGGAGGCGGATCGCGCGTACAGCCGCCACTCGGGGTCGATGGGCTGCCCCGCCGCCGGCAGGGGGACGATCTCCCCGCCGCGGTCCAGGCGCACCGTGCGGAAGACGGGGCGCCACGGATGGCTGCCCGTCCACGCGGCGCTGTCCGTCGGCTGGCCGTCGTAGTGCGCGTAGAGAACGAGGGTCCGCGTGGCGCCGGGCACCCGCCACTCGCCGTAGACGGCCGGGGGCGCATCGCCGGATTCCAGCAGGCGGGGCTCCAGGCCGCGGCGGCGCATCATCGCCAGCAACGAGTCCGCATTGAGGCGGATGTCCTCGGGGACGCGGACGACGTTGGGGAGGGAGAGGAATCCCACGTACTCGCGCAGGAGGGCGTGCTCGTTGGCCTGCCTCCACTGGCGCACGGCGGGCGACTGCGCCTGCACGGGAGGCGCGAGGACGAGGGAGAGAAAGGCCATGGCGGCGGCCGCGGTGCGATGGGAGCGGAGGACGGGCATGCGGATCCGGATCGGGGGATGCGATCGGCTGCGGACGGGATGCGGATATGCTCGCGCCTGGGGTAGGGCGGCGCAACCGTCCCGCATCCATCCCTCCGGAACGAACACAGGCGCCGCGAGAGTCGCGGCGCCTGCGGAAGAACGACCGGGGCGGGGAATCGGTCAGGTCTGCATGCCGGCGAGCCGCTGCACGGCGAGGATCATCCCCGCCAGCGCCACGATCGCCACGAACCCCGCACCCAGCTGCGCGACGAATACGCGGCGGCGGGAGATGCCGTACAGCCGGGGCAGCACGACCAGCGGAACCCCGACCATCAGGTACAGCGTCGTGTAGCCCCCCGCCGTCTCCCCGCCCGGCAGCGTGCTGAGCAGGGCGAGGATCGTCGTGCTGGCGCCCATGGTATAGGCGCTGACGATGGCTGCCTCTTCGGTGGAGATGCGCCGCCCGCTGGCCCAGCGGAACGCGAGCCCGTAGACGCCGAACGTCAGCAGCATCAGGAGCAGCGTGATCTCGTTGTTGAAGTCGTCGTCCAGCCCGCGGATGATTTGCCCGCTCACCCCCTCGCCCGTGATCTTGCCCACGAGGATGGCCGTGACGAAGCTGAGCACGTAGAACGTGACCGGGCTCTGCACGAGCCCCTTTGGCAGCGCGGCGGGCACCGGCTCCGGGAAGACGTGCCCGGCCCGGGCGGCGGGGCGCGCCAGCACGGTGCGGAAGAAGCGGCGCGGCTGCGCCAGCAGGTAGCCGATGGTGGTCGCGAACGCCCGCGCGTCGTTCAGCCGGTCCACGACCAGCATGTCCCACATCTCGTGGGCCACGGTGCGGCTGGGATCGTCCGCGAGCTCCTTGCCGCAGGCGCTGCAATACGTGCCGCTGTCCAGGTGCCCGCAGTGCGCGCAGGCGACGAGGTCGGCGGCGGCCGGGGTGAGGGTGGTGTCGGTCATCGGGAGAAAAAAAACTGCGGGTGTGCGGTGTAGCAGAGACAAAAAGGGATAACAGCAAAACACCCGTTCCGGCAAGTGCCCGAGGGGATGGAATCGAGCAGATCCTCCCTTGCCGAGCCTTGTCCGGATCTCCGAACTCCGGCGCGGGCGGGGGACAGGCAGTTTCACGCAGAGGCGCAGAGAAAAACGACGAGACGCAGAGGCAAGCTTTTGCCGTTCTCTGCGTCTCTCTGTTCTGCTCTGCGTCTCTGCGTGAAGAAATCGACGATTCTTCGGCGTGGGACGAGAGGCCGTCTTCGTGCGAAATCCCGGTTTTTCCTCAGCAAGGCATCAAAGATCCACGCTCAGGCGCACGGTGACCTGGCGCGGGGCGTTGTAGGTGAACGCGCCGCTTCCCACGACGTTCCACGCGAACGCGTCCAGGACGTTGGTGGCGGCCACGCGCAGGGCCGCGGACCGCCCCGAGACCGTGAACCG
>DATING010000875.1:0-10612 GCA_035474555.1 Longimicrobium sp.
GGAACGAACGGGGAGGGGCCGGGGGAGGGGCACCGCGGACGCAGTCCGATGCCGGCCGTAGCGCCGCGAACCGTTCGAAGGCCCCGCGGGGCGCCGTTGTTGCATCCGCCCGATCCAGAACGCAGCCCGTTCCATCCACACGATCCGCATGTCCGACCCGAGCCCGCACGAGCCCGAGAACATCTACCGCGCCGGCTACTTTCCCGCCCTGCGCGCGCGCCTGGGCGCGGGGTGGCGGTCCGCCAAGCAGCTGGTGCTGGACCCCGGCGTGGCCCTGCCCAGGGCCGCGGGGGAGCTGCGCGCGTCGCTGGGGCGGGACGCGGCGTTCTTCGGCGCCATCCTGCGCTTCTTCACGCGCGGCATCGCCAACGGGGTGCGCAACCCGCGCACGCGGCGCTGGGTGCTGGGCGCGTTCGTGCTCCTGGGCTTTGCCGTGACCTTCTCGTGGCAGCGCTGTGGCATCCAGGGGTGCCCGGACGTGCGGCGCCTGCGCGGGCTGCAGCCGGGGGGCAACGCGCTGGTGTACGACGCCCGCGGCGGGACCATCGCCGACCTGTCTCCCACACGCTGGGCCGTCGTCGATCTCGACCGGCTGCCCAAGTACACGCCAGCGGCGTTCGTGGCCGTGGAGGACCAGAATTTCTACCGGCACAACGGGGTGCACTGGCCGCGCTTCATCGCGCAGACGGGGCGCAACCTGATCCCCGGGCAGCGTGGCGCGGGGGCCAGCACCATCACCATGCAGCTGGCGCGCAACGTCTTTCCCGACCGGCTGCCGGCCAGCTCGCGCACGGTGACCCGCAAGCTGCTGGAGATCCGCGTGGCGCAGGAGATCGAGCGGCGCTACACCAAGGACGAGATCCTGCAGCTGTACCTGAACAACATCTACTTCGGCGAGGGGGTGTACGGCATCGCTGGCGCGGCGCGGGTGTACTTCGGCAAGAACCCGTCGGACCTGCGCCTGTCGGAGTCGGCGATGCTGGCGGGGCTGCCCAAGGCGCCCACCAACTTCAATCCCCGGCGCAACATGCAGCGCTCCGTGCAGCGCCGGAACCTGGTGCTGTCGCTGATGGCGGCGCAGGGAAAGGTGACGGCGGATGCCGCGGCGGAGGCCAGGGAAGCGCCCGTGCGCCTGGCCCGGTGGAACCCGGAGGAGCGCCGCCGCAGCAGCGCGCCGTACTTTACCGAACAGGTGCGCCGCATGCTGGAGGCGGAGCTGGGCGACGCGCTGTACCAGGGCGGACTGAAGATCCACACGACGCTGGACCCGCGCGTGCAGACCAGCGCCGAGACGCAGCTGGAGGCGCAGATCCGCGCCGTGGAGAACGGGCGCTTCGGCCGCTTCACGGGGCCGCGGCGGTCCGCGTACAGGGACTCGACCGAGACGCCGTACCTGCAGGGCGGCGCCGTGTTCATGGACGCGGAGACCGGCGACGTCCTGGCGCTGGTGGGCGGGCGCTCGTGGCGCGAGTCGCGCTTCGACCGCATCAACCAGGGGCTGCGGCAGCCGGGATCGGCCTTCAAGCCGTTCGTCTACGCGGCTGCCATCGCGGAAGGGACGGCCGTCACGGACACCGTGCGCGACGACACGGTGCGCCGCGAGCTTCCCGGCGGCGAGGTGTGGGTGCCGCGCAACTTCGACGGACGGTATCGAGGCCGCGTGACCGTCCGCTACTCGCTCCGTCAATCCATCAACACGGTCGCCATCAAGCTGGCGGAGCGGGCGGGGCTGGAGGACGTGGCGGCCACGGCACAGCGCGCCGGGATCCGCGCGGACTTTCCCGCGCTCCCCTCCATCGCCATCGGCGCCACGGCCGTGCGGCCCATGGACCTGGCGACGGCGTACACCCCCTTCGCCACGCTGGGCTACCGCGTGCAGCCGCGCTACGTGACGCGGGTGGAGGACCGCGACGGCAAGACCATCTGGCGCCAGCGGGTCCGCCGCCGCCGGGTGATGGACCGCGGGGTGGCCTTCCTGGTCACCAACCTGATGCGCGGCGTGGTGGACCGGGGGACGGGATCAGCGGCACGCGCGGCGCTGGGCGACGGCATCCCCGCCGCCGGCAAGACGGGGACGACCAACGGCGCCACGGACGCGTGGTTCGTCGGCTTTACGCCGCAGCGGGTGGGCGCGGTGTGGATCGGGTTCGACCGGGGCCGGCCCATCGTGGAGAACGGATCGGGGGGACGGATCGCCGCGCCGGTGTGGGGGCGCATCATGCGCACGGCCATGCGCGGGCAGGAGGCCGAGACGTGGAAGGCGCCCGGCGGCGTCGTGCAGCGCCAGGTGACGGCCAGCGGCGACCGCGTGGTCGCCCCCGGCTGCCGCGCGGGGGGGGACACCTACACGGAGTACTTCCTGCGCCGCCACGTTCCCCCCGCCGTCTGCCCGCGGGGCACGCGGCGCGAGGAGGGCGGCGGCTGGTGGGAGCGCGCGCGCGACGCGGCGGGAACGCGGGTCCGCGAGTGGGGCGCGGACGTGTGGGACGACGTGCGCACCCGCGTGCGCCGGGCCGTGGGGCGCGAGGACCCCGTGGATCCCGACGCGGGAACGGAGCGGCGGCGCGGGGAGCGCGGCCGGCCCACGGAGACGGAGACGGAGACCGATACGGTGACGGTGGACGCCCCGGCCCCGGAGGTGGAGCCGGTGGAGTTCCCGGACGATCCGCGGGATACCCTGCGCATCGGCGCGCCGGAATCGTCCCCCCCGGCGGACACCCTGCGCATCCCCACGCGGGACGATCCGCCGCCGGAGGACGAGCCGGCGCCGGAGGCGGACGGGCCGCCGCTGCTGGGAGAACCGGCCGCGCCGCCCCCGCCGGGGTGAGTGGCACGGCGGATGCTTCCCAATCCATTCGTTTTTGATCCGGTTTGTGCGATCCGGGGAGCCGCCTGCTCCCCCGGCCCCGCAACCCGTTGTTCGCAAAGCAGTTGACGGCTGGCGCCGCGCGTGTACGTTGCACGCCGCCCGCGCCGGTCCCGGGAAACATAGACGGCGAGCCCCGCGCGACTCCCCCCGGGAACGCGGCGCCTGGCCGTGCGCGCACCGTCCCAGCCACCTCGTTGATGCCCGACGCATCCCGTAGCACGGCGTCCTTCCGCCGTCCCCGTCCGCCGCTGCGCCTGGCGCTGCTGGCCCTGGCGGTGGCGGTGCTCGCGCTGCTTCCCGCCTGCGCGGCCAACGGGGGCGCGCCGGCCGGCCCCCTGCCGCAGTTCGCGCAGTACGAGGGGCAGGACGTGCGCTCGGTGGAGTTCGAGGGCGCGCTGGTGGTGCCCGAGGATTCGCTGCGCAGCGTGATCACCACGCGGCCGTCGCGCTGCGCCATCGCCGGCATCATTCCCTTCTGCATCGCCAGCCTGGGAGAGGACGACTACCACCTGGACCTGGCCGTGCTGCAGCGGGACGTGGCGCGCATCCAGCTGGCGCACCGCGACGCGGGCTACTACGGCACGCGCGTGCTCCCCGTGGTGGACGAGGCCGAGGACGGCGTGGCGGTGCGCTTCCGCATCGAGCCGGGCGACCTGACCACGCTCACGGCGCTGGAGGTGGTGGGCGCCGAGGCGGTGCTGGACAGCGCCGAGACGCGCCGCGGGCTGCCGCTGAAGGTGGGGGAGCCCTTTCGCCGCATCGACTTCCTGGCTTCCGTGGACACCGTCCGCAACCGGCTGCTGGAGCGGGGGCACGCGTACGCGCAGGTGCTGCGCAACTACGAGATCGACACCATCGCGGACGTGGCGCGGGTGCGGCTGGAGGCGGCGCCGGGCCCGTTCGTGACGGTGGACAGCATCCGCTTCCTGGGCAACTACCGGCTGGACGAGGAGACCCTGCGGCGGCAGCTGGCCATCCGCACGGGGCGCCCCCTGCGGGCCACGGACCTGACGCGCAGCCAGCGCAACCTGTTCGAGCTGGAGCTGGTGGAGTTCGCGTCGGTGGAGGTGGCGTCGGAGCGGCTGCAGGTGACGCCGGACAGCGCGGAATTGCTGGAGGACAGCATCGGCAGCACGGTGGTGGTGCGCATCATCGAGGCGCCCCGCTACGCGGCCGAGATCGCGCTGGGGTACGGCAGCCGCGACTGCCTGCGGGGCGAGGCCACGCACACGGACCGCAACTTCCTGGGCGGGGCGCGGCGGCTGGAGGTGACGGGCCTCATCGCCAAGGTGGGCGTGGGCAGCCCCCTGAACGGGCTGGAGAACAGCCTGTGCCCCACCTTCAACCCCGACGACCGGCTGACTCCCGAGGACTCGCTCATCGCGGACCAGCTGAACTGGCGCCTGGCCGCCAACTTCCTGCAGCCGCGCCTGTTCGGCACGCAGACCAGCGTAGTGCTGGGCGCCTTCACGGAGCGCATCTCGGAGCTGGACCTGTACGTGCGCGACGCCACGGGCGGCGAGGTGGGCGTGGTGCGACAGGTCCTGCCGCAGACGCTGGCGTCGCTCACCTTCGACGTGCAGCGGGGGCGCACGCGGGCCAGCGACTACTTCTTCTGCATCGCCTTCGAGGTGTGCACGGGCGAGGACATCGCCCTGCTGGAGCGCTCGCGGTGGAGCAATGCGCTCACCCTGGGGCTCACGCAGAACCGCGTGCGGCTGGACCCGTTCCCCACGGGCGGCCACCAGTTCCGGGCGGGGGTCGACTACGCGTCGTCGCTGCTGGGCTCGGAGGACGAGTACCTGCGCGTGTCGGCGGACGGCATCATCCACCGCGAGCTGCGCGAGGACATGGTGCTGTCGCTGCGGCTGGCCGGGGGCACCTTCCTGACGGGGGTGCTGAACACGCGGACGGGGTACATCCCCCCCGAGCGCCGCTTCTACGGCGGCGGGCCCACGCACGTGCGCGGGTTCCGCTTCAACGAGCTGGGGCCCACGGTGTACATCGCCCGGCCGCGGCGCACGGGGGACGGCGGCTTCGAGGTGGACACGATCCGCTCGTCCACGGGGGGTACGCGCACCGTGCTGGCCTCCGCCGAGCTGACGTCGCGGCTGCCCATCGGACCGCCGTCGCTGCGGGGCGCCGTGTTCGTGGACGCAGGGCAGGTGTGGGAGAGCCGCGACACGCTGGCCACCCGCCCGGGGCTGCGCATCACCCCCGGCGTGGGGGCGCGCTTCGCCACGCCCGTGGGGCCCATCCGCCTGGACGTGGGCTACAACCCGTACAACCCGGAGCCCGGCCCCCTGTACGGCATCAACGAGCGGGGCGAGCTGGTGCCCGACCCCCTGCTGACCCGCTACCGCCCCGAGGAGAGCCGCGGCTTTCTGCGCCGGCTGGTGGTGCAGCTGTCGCTGGGGAACGCCCTGTGAGTCCCCGCCGCCGCGGGCTGGACCGGGTGGGCCTGCTGCTGCTGGGGCTGCTGGCGGGGATGGTCGTGTCCGCGCTCACCCTGTACTGGTTCGTGGACCGCTCGCGCACCCGCCAGGTGGAGGAGCGCGTGCAGGTGGCGCTGGGCCTGCCGGACGAGGCGTTCGAACTGGAGGACGTGGAGGAGGACGGTTCCCTGCGCATCGTCCTGCGGCAGGTGGCGTTCCTGGACAAGGCGGGCGACACCATCGTCAGCGCGCCGGCCGCGCGGGGGCGACTCCTGGCACGCACCCTTGCCGCGGACGAGGGGCCCATCGTCATCGACCAGGTGGTGCTGGAGCGGCCCAACATGCGGCTGCTGCAGCGCGCCTCGGGAGACTGGAACTTCTTCGACATCATCAAGGCGGAGGCCGCGGGCGCCCCCCTGAACGTGCCGGAGGAGGAGCAGTCGCGCCCCATCGCCTTCCAGGGGATGCGGGTCGTCGACGGCACCATCCGCATCGCCACGCCGTACGCCGCGCCCCCCAATCCGCCCACTGGACGGCTCGCGTCCCAGCAGCCGGAGCGGGTGCGGAGCGGGGGCCGGATCTACACCGTGCGGTGGATGCGGAACGTGGACGCCACGCTCCCCCTCGTCCGCGTGGGACCGAACGGCGGCTGGCGGGCGGAGGTGGCCGCGCTGACGGCGGACGTCACCAATCCCGACACGCGCGTACAGCAGCTGGCGGGGTGGTTCGAGTCCGACCCGGACAAGACGCTGCGCTTCGACATCGACGCCTTTCGCACCCCCCGCTCGTCGTTCGACGGCGAGGGGCGCGTGCGCTTCGCGGACGCGGGACCCGTCTTTGACCTGAACGTCCGCGCGCACCCGCTGAGCTTCGCCGACCTGCAGGGGATGGGGCTGCCCATTCCCGCCGCGGGGACGGCGTCGTTCGCGCTGGCCGCCCGCTCGCAGTCCGGCGGGCGCACGCTCTGGCGGGTGACGGACGCGAACGTGGCCATCCTGGACTCGCGCGCCGCCGGCCGCCTGACGGTGCTCACGGGGCCGAACGCGGAGCCCGTCTTCAGCGACACCCGCATCACGCTGGACCCGCTCGTCCTCACCAACCTGGAGGAGCTGGACTACGTCGAGAAGCTTCCGCTGGTCGGCACCGTGCAGGGCGAGATCGCCAGCCTGGACGTGCTGCAGGCGGGGCAGGGCGGGCCCCTGAGGCTGGACCTGACGGCCAGCCTGCTGCCGCGCAACCAGACGGGCGGCGCGCCGTCCGTCGTCGCCGCGGCGGGGCTGGTCCGCTGGACGCCGAACGCGGAGAGCATGGTGCGCTTCTCCGGGCTGCGCGTGGAAGCCCGGCCGCTGCGGCTGGAGCACCTGGCGGCCCTGCAGGAGCAGCCGGCCGCGTGGATGCGGGGTACGCTCACGGGCGCGGCCACCGTCAGCGGCACGCCGGCGGACCTGCGGCTGGAGGACGGCGACCTGACGTACGCCGTGGGCGACGCGCCCGAGACGGTGTTGCGCGGGCTCGCCGGGCGCTTCCAGGGGGGGACGACGCCCCGCTGGGAGTTCAGCGCCCGCGCCCAGCCCCTGGCCCTCGCCACGCTCACGGAGCTGTTCCCCACGCTCCCCTTCCGCACCGCCACCCTCAGCGGTCCCATCACCGCCAGCGGCGTGGGCGACGACGTGCGCTTCGACGTGGACCTGACGGGCGCGGCCGGCGGCATCGCCATGGCGGGGTCGCTGCGGATGGGCGATCCCCTCCGCTTCGACGTGTCCGGCCGGCTGGACGCGTTCCGCGCCGCGGGCGTGCTGGCGGGCGACGTGCCGCTGGAGGGGCCGCTGAGCGGGACGTTCAGCGCGCGCGGCGCGGCGACGGACTTCCGCTTCGCCGTGGACATGACGCAGGGCGGCGGCAGCTTCAACCTGGCAGGCAACGTCCGCCGCGCGGGGACGGACCCGTACCAGTTCGACGTGGCCGGCCGGGTGGACAACTTCCGCATCGGCGCGCTGGTCGGGCAGCCGGGGCTGCTGCCGGGACCGGTCTCCGGCCCCATCGCCGTCAGCGGCGGGGGGCGGCAGCCGTACCGGTTCGACGTGGCGCTCACGGGCCCGCAGGGGATGTTCGACGTGGAGGGCTTCTTCCGCCCCGGCACGGTGCCCTCGTACGCCGTCAGCGGCCGCATCCAGGGGCTGGACCTGTCCGGCCTGCCGGGGATGGCCAACCTGCCGGACACGCGGCTGACGGGGACGATCGACATCGATGGGCGCGGGACCACGCCGGAGACCTTCGCGGGGCGGATCGCCTTCGACGCGGCCCCGGGCTCCACCGTGGGCGGCGTGCCGATCCAGACGGGGACGGTGCGGATGACGGCGGCGGAGGGGATCCTGCGCATCCAGGCCCTCACCCTGGCCGTGCGCGGCGCGCGGCTGGAGGCGTCGGGCGCGCTGGGATTGACCTCGCCCGCGCCCGAGGTGCTGCGCTTCACGGTGGATGCGCCGAATCTCGGCGTGCTGGGCGCGCTGCTCCCCCCGGCGGGCGCGTTCGACCCGGCCATCGCGGGGTCGCTGCAGGCCAGCGGCTGGGTGGGCGGCACGCTCCGCTTCCCGGAGGTCGCCATCAACGGCCGGGGCCGCGGGCTGCGCTGGCAGACGTACGCGGCCGACCAGCTGGCGTTCGACGCGCGGCTGCAGAAGGGGCCGACCCTCTGGACTGGGAACCTGAACCTGAACGGCGAGGGGCTGGCGCTGGGGACGCAGACGTTCCGCGCCGTGGCCCTGGAGGCCAACCTGGCCCCCGAGGCGGCCTCGTTCGGCATCGACCTGCGCAAGGACGCCAACACCGACCTGCGGGCCAGCGGCATCCTGGAGCTGGACGGGCTCACGCCCACGGGGGTGCTGCTGCGCGACATGGACCTGCGCCTGCGCGACGTGCACTGGACGCTCGCCGTCCCCGAGGCGCGGCTGGCCCGCTCCGACGGCGGCGTGGTCGTGCAGAACCTGCGGCTGGAGCGCAGCGGCGCCGGCACGGGCTTCCTCGAAGCCAACGGCGTCCTGCCGACGAGCGGAAACGCGGACCTGGCCGTGCGCGCGGGGGGCATCAGCCTGGCGGAGCTGCGGCAGCTGATGCCCACGCTCCCGGAGCTGGGCGGCACCGTGGCCCTGGACGCCAGCATCGTGGGCCCCGTGACGGAGCCGCGGCTGGTGCTGAACGCGGCGGTGGACTCGCTGACCTACGGCGACTTCGCGGCGGACAGCGTGGCCGTGCGGGGCGAGTACGCGGCACGGGTGTTCGCCCTGGACGCCAACCTGTTCCTGGCCGGCGACACCATCGTTGACGCGCAGGCGCGCGTGCCCATGAACCTGACGCTGGGCGGCCTGGTTCCCAAGTTCGAGCTGCTGCGCGACGACCCGCTCACGGCCACCCTCCACGCGCACGACCTGCCCCTGGCGCTGGTCTCCGCCGCCGTGCCGACGATGCTCCAGGACGGCGAGGGGACGGCCGTGGCGCAGGTGGACATCACGGGGACGCTCAACCAGCCGCGCGTGGCGGGCTCCGCCGGGCTGGCGGGGGCGCTGACCATCGTGCCGCTGGGCGTGCGGTGGGAGCGCATCGACGCGGCGCTGCGGCTGGACGGCGAGCGCATCGTCGTGGAGCGGGCGACGGCGCACACGGGCGAGCGCGGCCTGGCGCAGGTGACGGGCGAGGTGGTGCTGGACCAGGGGCAGAGCCCGGCCGTGGACCTGCAGGTGGTGCTGGACAACTTCCAGGCGATCGACAACCCCGACGTGGCCAGCCTGGAGGCCGACGCCAACCTGCGCGTGACGGGCCGGTTCCCCCGGGCGGAGCTCTCGGGCAACATCACCATCGAGGACGGCACCATCCAGATCCCCGAGTTCGGCGAGCAGGCCGAGGCCGACATCGTGGACGTGGACGTGGGCGCGCTGGGGGCCGACACCGTCTCCGCCTCCCTGGCCACCGCCACGGGGCTGTTCGGCGGGCTCATCCCCCGCGACGTGCGGGTGGGGATCGGCGAGAGCGTGTGGCTGGAGAGTGAGGACGCGCGCATCCAGATCAGCACGGGGAGCGAGCCGCTCACCGTGTACGAGGCCGGCGGGCAGCCGCGCATCTACGGCGACGTGCAGGCGGAGCGCGGCACGTACGCCCTGCGCGTGGGGCCCATCGAGCGCGAGTTCGAGATCGAGCAGGGCACGGTGAGCTTTGCCGGCACGCCGGAGCTCAACCCGCGCATCAACATCCTGGCGCGGTACGAGGTACGCAGCCGCGAGGCCGGCAGCCCCGACATCGGCGTGCTGGTGCAGCTGGGCGGCACCCTGCAGCAGCCCACGCTGGCGCTCAGCAGCGACACGCGCCCGCCGCTGCCGCAGTCCGAGCTGCTCACCCTGCTCGTGTTCGGGCGGCGCAGCGCGGAGCTGGCGAACATCCCGCAAGAGTTCACGCAGGGCATCATCCTGGAGCAGCTGCTGGGCGGCGCGCTCACCAGCGGCATCGAGGAAGTGTTCGCCGAGCTGGGCGTGTTCGACTACGTGCGGCTGCGGGGCCGGCCGGCCAGCTCGGGGCTGGGCGGGGGCATTGGCAGCATCGGCAGCGACATCTTCGCGTTCGCGTCGCTGGAGTTCGGCAAGGAGGTGTTCGACGACTTCTTCGCGGTGATGGAGATCGTCGACATCCTTAGCCAGCCGCGCTTCGGGTTCAGCGTGGAGTACGAGGCCACGCGCACGTGGACCATCCGCGGCGCGTGGGAGCCCGTGCGGCGCGACCCGCTGCTGCTGAACCTGGACCGCCGCAGCCGGCAGATCCTGCTGGAGGCGCGGCGCCGGTGGGAGTACGGCCGGCCGCCGCCGCAGGACCTGGAGCTGGAGGACCCGCCGCCCGTGGACGAGGCGCCCGGCCCCGGCGAGCTCTCCACGCCCACGGGCGAGCCGCCCCCGCCCCCGCCCGCCGACGCGCCGCCCTGAGTGCCGGGTGGCTGGCGGATCGGGATCGGCGACGAGGGGTCCAGCGGACGGGCGTGGGGTCCGTGGGCGAGCGAGATCCAGCGGACGGCGTGCATCCGGCGGGCGTGGGGTCCGGCGGGCGGGCGTGACGTCCGGCGCGGTGAGGCCGGAGCGAATGAATTCGCGGCTACAACTTCACACTGTCGGCCTCCGCCGACACCACGCCAGCCCTGGGCGCAACACGGAAAGCCCCGTCCCGGCTCGCGTGCGCTCGCCGAACGGGGCTCTCCCGTGCACAGTTCCAACGGACGTGGCTTCGCCACCGGCCCCGGCACTCGCCCGTGCCGGACCTGTCGGCGAAGGCC
>DATING010000876.1:0-12288 GCA_035474555.1 Longimicrobium sp.
AGCGGGGATACGATGGATTGGCCCGGGCCGCCTCCCGGACGCTGTACTCGTCGTCCTTGCCCAGCCGCTTGAGCGTCTCCGGGCCCACGTCCGGCCGCCCGGCCACCGCCATCCGCACCTCCCATTCCGGGTCGGCCGCGAGGGATTGCAGCACCTCGGCGGGCGTGCGGCGGTGCGCGGCGACGGCCTTCCGCGCGGAATCGTCCTCGCTGCGCGCCAGCTCGGCCAGCAGCGGGGCGGGCGCGCCGGGATGCTTCGCCAGCGCCTCGTCCAGGTCCGCGCGCTCGTCGGGGGGACGGGCCGCGTTCAGCCGCGCGACCTCCACCACGGTCTCGGCGGGCGTGTTCGGATTCCCCGCCAGCGCCTCCAGGACGTCGTCCACCTCGGACGCATCGAACGCGTCCTCGCTCCCCTCCCAGTCCGCGGAGAGGCGATGCGCGACCTGCGCGGCGACGGCGCGGAGCACGTCCGGCGGCGCCTGCTTGCTGTCCGCGATCCGCTCCAGGATCCAGCCGCTGCCGATCTCCACCATCGACGGCCAGAGGGACGCGGAGAGCGACGGGTTCTCCAGCATGGTCGAGGCGATGGATTCGTCCGCCGTCACCATCCGGCGCAGCGTGGCCTCCGGCGTCCGCGGGTGCCGGGCGACGGCCTCGCGCACCTCGCCGTCCGCGTGCGCCGCGAGCTCATCCAGCCGCGCGGGCTCCGTGGCGGGGTGCCTGGCCTGGTGGCGGGCCCGGTCGCGCGCGCCGGGGTCCGTCACCAGGTACCACGGACGCGTGACGGGGACGGGATGGAAGACGTGCCACAGCCCGTCCGGCAGGTACGCGGCGCCCTGGCAGTATCCGCACTTGACCACGCGCGCGCTGCCGTCCACCTGCAGCACGCCGCCGCACGTGGGACAGTTGAACGCGATGGGCTGCGCGGTGGCGGGCTGCACCTCCAGCGTCGCGCCGGCCGCGGGGACCTGCAATGGATCCTCGCCCACCAGCAGCGCAATGCCCGAAAGCACGAACGCCGGCGGCGGCACCCGCACGAGCGCCCGCGCGCCGCAGGCCCTGCACGCGACGGAGCCCGCATCCGCCGCCGCCAGCGCGTCCTCCTTGGGGATGCCTGCGCCGCACTCCCTGCACGCCGGGCCCGTCTTCTCCACGTCCAGGGAGATCTCGCGGCCCGACGTCAGGATGGTGCAGGTGCCCAGGTCCCCGTCTGCCAGGATGGAGAGCCAGAACTCGTCGTCCAGGTCGTTCTGCGCGCTGCACGCGGGGCAGGCCAGGCGCGGCACCATGGCGTTGAGCGGCAGCGGGCTTCCGCACCGGCTGCACGACGTGCGGAGCTGGACGGAGACGATGCGCATCGGCGGGCGACCGGGGTGCGGGGGTGCGCGACGGTGAGGGCGAGGCACTGCTCGCGATGAGCGTACGCCGCGGCGGGCGCGGGGGCAAGGCGGCCTGTTGGGATGGGGACGGGCGTGGTAACGTGTGGGACCGATCTCCATCCATCGACCGACACACTGACGGGACCGCTCCGCGCCGATGATCATCTCGCTGGAAGGGCTGGACGCCTCGGGCAAGAACACGCAGCTGCACCTGCTCAAGGCCCGGCTGGCGGAGGCGGGGCGCTCGGTCGCCAGCCTGTCGTTTCCGCGCTACGGCGACACGCTGTTCTCGCGCTTCGTGGCGGAGTACCTGAACGGCAAGCTCGGCGAGCTGGACACGGTGCCCGCCCAAGTGGCGGCGCTGCTCTTCGCCGGGGACCGGATGGAGTCGCGGGGACTGATCGAGGAGCTGCGCGCGGCCAACGACGTGCTGGTGCTGGATCGATACGTGGCCAGCAACCTGGCGTACCAGGGCGCGCGGGTGCCGCCGGAGGAGATGGACGGATTTCTGCGGTGGCTCTCGGCGCTGGAGCACGACGTGAACGGATTGCCGGCGGTGGACCTGACGGTGCTGCTGGAGGTGCCGCCGGCCACGTCGGCGCGGATGGTGCTGCGCAAGGGCGCGCGGGACTACACGGAGCACGCGGCGGATTTGCACGAGCGCAACGAGGCGTACCTGGCCCGCTGCCACGACGTGTACCAGCACCTGCACCGCGCGCAGTTCCGCAGCCACTGGACGGCGGTGGATTGCGTGCACCCCGGCGGCGAGATGCGCCCCGCCGCCGACATCGCGGCAGACATCTGGGCGGCCGTGGAGGCGCACCTGCCCGCGCGGTAGCAGCGGGCCGCCCGCGCCGTCCCTGTGCCGGTGCCGCGCACGAGAGGTGCCGGGCGTGGGGGGCGGGGATCGAGACGGAGCGGCTGAAGCCGCCGCAACGACTGCGGAAAGCCTCACAAACTGCGTGAGGCTTCACCAGCGGAAGGACAGGTTTGCGCGCCGGTCGAGGAAGGACGGTGCGATCAGGGAGCGAGTCAGCGTCGGGGTGCGGGCGCATCCCATCACCGAATCACGGACGACGAATGCCGCAGAAGAGCGAGGACCTGCACGGAAACGCGCCCGACCAGTGCCCGGTGGCGCTGCTGCTGATCGACATGATCAACGACCTGGAGTTCGAGGGGGGCGAGGACGTGGCCAAGGCGGCCACGGCGGCGGCGGAGCGGATCGCGGAGCTCAAGGCCAAGGCCAAGGAGCGCGGCATCCCCGTCATCTACGCCAACGACAACTTCGGCAAGTGGCGCTCGGACTTTCGCGAGGTGGTCAAGCACTGCCTGGAAGACGGCGTGCGCGGCCAGCGCCTGGCGGAGCTGCTGCGCCCCGACCGCGACGACTACTTCGTCCTCAAGCCCAAGCACTCGGCGTTCTTCGAGACCACGCTGGCCACGCTGCTGGAGCACCTGGGCGCCCGGCACCTGATCCTCACGGGGATCACGGCCGACATCTGCGTGCTGTTCACGGCCAGCGACGCGTACATGCGCGACTACGACGTGCACGTGCCGTCGGACTGCGTGGCCTCGCTGGAGGACGTGGATACGCGCCAGGCCCTGCGCTACATGCAGCGCGTGCTGCACGCGGACGTCACGGCGAGCACCGCGCTGGACCTGGACGCGATGATGGCGCAGGCGAGCGAGGCGGCGGCGTAGGCGCGGGGCCCGTCGGGGCCCTCCCCCGGCCTCGCCTAGGCTCGTCCACCCCCTCCCGCAAACTGCGCGGGAGGGGGTGTATACTTCTACGGGGTATCTGCTGGCGTAGCGGAGGGTGCGCACGGGCGGGGCGCCCCCCTCCCCGACCCTCCCCCACAAACTGCGTGGGGGAGGGAGAACTGAGTAAAAGAACCTCCCCCAGGGGTTATTGGGGGAGGTGCGAGCCTCGGCGAGCGGTGGGGGCGTCTCCCGGCGGCGCTCCGCCTTCCGCGACGCGCTGGAGGAAGGCGGCGGTGCGGGCTTCGTGGCCCTCGAAGGCGTGGGCGCGGTGGCCGGCGCCGGGATAGGGATGGTACTCCCACACGGCGCCCCGCGCGCGCTCGAAGGCATCCACCAGCCGCTCGCTGTGGGAGACGTGCACCTCCGGGTCCTCCGTGCCGTGGTGGATCTGCGTGGGCGGCAGCCGGTCCACGAAGTACGCGGGCGAGCGGCGCAGCAGGGCCAGCCGCGCCTCGCCCACGGTCGTGCGGCCGTCGCGCAGGGCGAAGAGCACGCTGTCCGCCAGGAAGTTGGCCCCCGGCAGCCCCGGCACCCGCGACCGCAGCGCCCGCTCCCCCAGCCGGCGAACCGCGGGGAGAAAGAAGTCCGTGGGGCCAAAGTAGTCCACCACGGCGTCCACGCGCGGGTCGCGCACGGCCATCAGCAGCGCCACCCCCCCGCCCCGGCTGCGCCCCAGCACGGCGATGCGCCCGCTGTCCGCCTCCGGCACCTGCCGCAGCGCCGCGTCCAGCAGCGCCATGGCGTCGTCCACGTCGCGGTCCCAGGGGCTCGCGGTGCCCTCCGCGCGGAACCAGCGCAGGGGGCGGATGTACAGCCGCTCCGACCGGAACACGGGCAGCACCTGGATCCACCCCTCCGACACGGGGCCCTCGCGCAGGAACTGGTATCCGCTCGTCCCCTTCTCTCCCCCGTGCGCGATCACCAGCACGGGGAGCCGGCGCCCGGCCGCACCCGCGGGCACGCGCACCGCGCCGTAGTGCCGGAAGCCGTCCACCACGTGCGACAGGACGAGCGTCCGCGATCCCCGGCGCCCCTCGTCGCGCCACTCCACGCGGACGTCGGTGGCGGCGGGGGCGCGCGCGGCCCACTCCGCCTCCACGGCGCGCATCTCCGCCTCCGTGGGCGGGGCGAAGAGCGCGTCCGCCAGCCGGTCGGCCTCGGGCGCGGGGAGGCGCGCCACGCAGCCAGCCGTCGAAAGCAAGGCCGCGGCGGCCCAGGCGCGGAATCGCGGGGGAGATCGCATGCCCGTCCCGCGCCTCAACTTCCGGGCCCGGCGGGGACAACGGCCCGCCCGCTCACGACGGGGACCTGCACCGTGGCGTCGAACGAGCCCTCAAAGCGCCCCTGGTCGCCGGTGGGCCGCGTGCCGGATTGGGAGTCCGCGGTGAAGCGCACACTGCCGGAGATGCGCCCGTCCTCCGTCCGGTCCACCACCAGCGTCCCCGCGCCGGGAGACGTGGTGGTGTATCGCGCGGAGATGCCGTCCCCGCCCACCACGTACGCGACCTCGACCTCGTTCTCGTCCAGCGAGTAGCGGCCCTCGCCGGCAAAGTCGGTGATGTGGATGCGGACGCCGATCCCCTCCCGTCCCGCTTCTTCCTGCCAGCCCAGCAGTTCCAGCTCCCCCTCCCGCACGTACGCCGACGCGGACCCCTCGAACCGATCCCCGTCCCAGGTGCCCAGGAAGGCGTCCGGCGATGGTTCCGTGGCGGATTCGCAGCCGGTGGCGGTGGCGAGAAGGACGAGGGCAAGGGCGCGGAACGTTCGCGAGCGCATGGGGAATGTCTCCGTACGGGTGTGGGACGATGGGCACAGCGGCCAGCCACAGAACGCCCGCGCCCCCACGATTCGGACAGCACGTGGACGGACGGATGCGCCCGTTCCACACCACGCGGCGGCCCCGGGTTCCGCGCAGCCGTTCGCCCGGCGGACGGCGGATGGGCCCGCGCCGCTCCATCCGCCCTCGCGAACCCGCGGCGGAAGCGCGAGATTGGTGCGGGCCGGATCCAACGTCCACCCACGCGCCCCGTTCCGCCTCCACGCCGAACCGGCCGCGCGCCGTCCGCCACGCAGCACCCGTGGACGCGCGCCGCACTCCATCCGCCGACCCGGAATCCCCGAATGCCACATCAGGACCTCGCGCCGCCGCCGCCCGCGTCCACACGCCCGCCGCACGTCGTAACCCGGCGCGCGGTGGCGAGCTGGGTGCTGTACGACCTGGCGAACACCATCTTTTCCATGGGCGTGGTGTCGCTGTACTTCTCGCTCTGGGTGCGTGACCAGGTGGGCGCGGAGCGCGCCGACAGCACGTACGGCCTGCTGACGGCCGTGAGCATGGCCATCACCTTCGTCATCGCGCCGCTGCTGGGGGCCATGACGGACCGGGCGCGGCGGCGGATGCCGTTCCTCATCACCAGCACCCTGATCTGCGTGGCGTTCACGGCGGTGCTGGCGCGGATGGGGTTCGTGGGCACGGCGCTCTGCTTCATCGTCGCCAATGCCACCTACCAGGCAGGGCTGCAGTTCTACGACGCGCTGCTGCCGGAGGTGAGCACGGAGGAGAACCGCGGGCGCATCGGCGGCATCGGCGTGGGGGTGGGCTACCTGGGATCGTACGTGGCGGTGGGGCTGGGCATCGCCTTGGGGACGGACAACAAGGCGCTCCTCTTCACCTGCATCGCGGCGGCGTTCCTGGCGTTCTCCATCCCTTGCTTCCTGTTCGTCAAGGAGCGCGGCAACCCGCGGCCGCGCCCCATCAACTGGCAGATGGTGCGCGAATCCACCGGCGAGACCATCCGCACGCTGCGCGAGGGCGACCGCTACCCGGGGCTGATCCGCTTCCTCGTCGGACGTGTTTTCTACACGGACGCCATCAACACGGTGATCTCCATCATGGCCCTGTACACGGTGAACGTGGCCGTGAGCAGCGGGATGACGGAGGCGGAGGGGCAGAACCGGGCGCAGTTCATCATGCTGTGCGCCATCACCTTTGCCGTGATCGGCGGATTCGTGTGGGGGCGGATGACGGACCGAATGGGACCCAAGCGCACGCTGAACCTGGTGCTGTACGCGTGGATGGCGATCTTTTTGGGCGCGGGGCTGGTGGGGATCGTGGGGCTGCCGCTGTGGTGCCTGTTCGTGGTGGCGTCGGCGGCGGGATTCTCCATGGGCGGCATTTGGGCCGCGGACCGGCCGTACATGCTGCGCCTTACGCCGCCGGCGCGCATCGGCGAGTTCTACGGGCTGTACGGGATGGTGGGCCGGTTCTCGGCGATCACGGGCCCCATCATCTGGGCGGGCGTCACGGGGCTGACCATCCAGCGGTGGAACATGGAGCCGCGCGTGGGCCAGGGGATCGGCGTGATCGTGCTGCTGACGATGGTGATCATCAGCTGGCTCATTCTTCGCCCCATCACCGACGAGCCGCGCGTGTGGTCGGCGGCGGACCGGGGGGAGGATTGAAGGGCAGTGCGGGAGTGCGGGAGTGCGGGAGTGCGGGAGTGCGGGAGTGCGGGAGTGCGAAGATCCAGCCTGAGCGGCTAAAGCCGCCGCAACGACTGCGGAAAGCCTCGCAAACTGCGCGAGGCTTCAACGGCGGAAGTACGTCCGGAAGCCGGCAGTGGCGCGAAGCGGAGCAGTGAACCACCACCGTGCACGGAGCCGAAACCCAGCCGGAGCGGCGGGAAGGTTGAGACAGCGAGAGCCAGAACCCGGCCGGAGCGGCGGGAGAGTCGAGAGGCGCGGAAGCGGCGATCCAGCCTGAGCGGCGGGAGAGTCGAGAGAGCGGGAGCCGAACTCGAGCCTGAGCGGCTAAAGCCGCCGCTGGGACAGCGGTAAGCCCTGTCTCGCGCCGAGGCGCGACACGAACAGGGCTTCAACTGCGTTACTTCAGCTCGCGCGTGCACAGGCCCTGTGGCGGCGAGGCCGAATCAGGTGCACACGATGTCAGCGCGGCGGGGCCGTCGGCGAAGGCCGACATCACGTTTTCGGAGCCGCGACTTCAGTCGCCGGGCCCGGCTCGGGACCGACGCCGAGCGCACAATCCTGCCCGTGCACGGACCCCGGCGGCGCGAACCTCGCCGCGGTGCACACGATGTCAGCGCGGTGGGGCTGTCGGCGAAGGCCGACATTGCGGGGTCATTGCCGCGAATTCATTCGCCGGGGGCTCGGGGCCGGCGATCACGGCAACCCACCCCGACCCTCGCGGCACGGGTTGTTCGTCTCCCCCTCTCCTGGCGCAGTTTGCCGGGGGAGGGGGCCGGGGGGTGGGGCCTCGCCGCCTGGGACTGGATCAACCGCAACGACCGACGGACGAGACGCGAGGATGGCGGACTGGAAGAGCTCCATCGGCAAGTTCGTGCACAAGGTGGAGCAGAAGCTTGATCAGAAGCGCGAAAAGCTCGGGCTGATGGGCGACGGCTCGGCGCGCATCGAGCCGTACCGCGGCTACGGATGCCCCGACCGCGCCTACCTCAGGGGCCGCGTGCTCCGCGGCGCGCCCCTTCCCGCCGCATCCGAGGACGCGGGCGTGGTGATGAACATGGCCGCCATGATCCAGCGCTTCGAAAGCGACGAGGTGGCCGGCGCGCGCGTCCGCATCCACCACCCCGGCGGCCCCCTGACCGTCACCACGAACGAGGAAGGCTTCTTCGAGGCGTGGATCCATCCCCGCCCGGAGTTCGACGCGGGCTCGATTTGGCACACGCTGGAGCTGGAGCTGGAGCATCCGCCGGCAAACGCGCCCGTCACCTGCAAGGCGCAGCTGCTGGTGCCGCCGCCGGAGAGCGCGTTCGGCGTCATCAGCGACCTGGACGACACGGTGGTCAAGACGGGCGCCACGTCGCTGCTGCGGATGGCGCGCACCACCTTTCTCTCCAACGCCCGCACCCGCGTCCCCTTTCCCGGCGTGGCGGCCTTTTACCGCGCGCTGCAAAAGGGCGCGGGCGAGTCGCCGTTCAACCCGGTGTTCTACGTCAGCAGCAGCCCGTGGAACCTGCACGACCTGCTGACGGAGTTCCTGATGCTGCAAAAGATCCCCATCGGGCCGCTGATGCTGCGGGACTGGGGGGTCAACGCGCAGGAGTCCATGCCCAGCGGGCACGCGGGGCACAAGCTGGGGGCCATCCGCCGCATCCTGGACCTGTTCCCCGCCCTGCCCTTCATCCTCATCGGCGACAGCGGGCAGGAGGACCCGGAGATCTACCACCGCGTGGTGCACGACTACCCGGACCGCATCCTGGCGGTGTACATCCGCAACGTCACACCCCTCCCGGAGCGCGTGGGCGCCATCCGCCGCCTGGCGGACGAGGTGGAAAAGGCCGGCAGCACGCTCCTGCTCACGGACGACACGCACGCGGCCGCCGTCCACGCCGCGCAAAAGGGGTGGATCACGCACGCGGCGCTGGAGGAGGTCGCGGTTGCCGTCGCGCACCAGCAGCCCACCAAGCCCACGGAGGCCGGCACCGCGTCCGTGAACCGCTCGCTCAGCACGGAGGGCGAAAAGACCACGCCCTGACCCGGCGGCCAGATTGCGGAAGGTGCATCACGCCCGCGTGCTGGAGACCCGGAACGCGGGCGTGATATTCGTCCGGCTGATAAACCTTGGGCACACCTTATGCACCCGCCCGTCCGCCCTCGCCGGGCAGGTGGCCCCGCGAGCCATTTCACGGGAGGACAGCGGTCATGCACGAGGGCAAAGACTTTCTGCGGGCGCAGGTGAGCAACTGTGTGATGCAGCACAAGACGCTGCTGGAGAGCCTGGAAGACCACGAGAAGCAGGCGGAGGACGCGCAGTTCCGCGCCCTGTGCACGCGCTACCTGCCGGGCGCGCGCCAGCACCAGGCGAGCCTGGAGGCGTACCGCGCCACGCTGGGCGAGCCGTCCGGGCAGGGGCTCAAGGCCGCGCTGGGATTCGTGCTGGGCAAGGCCAAGGACGCTGCCGATGCCCTGCGCACGGACGACTTTCTCCGCGTGGTGGAGGACATCGTCATGATCCGCCAGGCGCAGGACACGTTCGCCACGTTCGCCGCCGCGGGCGACCGCATCGGCGAGCCCAAGCTGGCGGAGCTGGGGCGCCAGGGCCAGGAGGCGGCCGACACCATGCAGCGCGACTTCAATGCGCTCGTCGCCGAGATGTTCGTGCGGCAGGCGTCCGCCACGTAAACGGCGGGTGGATGGATGATGTGCCCCGTTCCTGGTCATGCGCCGGGAGCGGGGCGCTTTCGTATCCAGATCCAAAGGGCGCGAAGAGAAGCCGGGAGCGAATAAATTCGCGGCTACAACTTCACACTGTCGGCCTCCGCCGACACCACGGATGCAACCGTCGCGAAGGCTGGTATCTCACTTGTCGCTTGGCACTCGGGACTTGGCACTGCACCGCCCGCCGCTACATTGTCCACGCACCGGCTCCCTGGCATCTCTCTCCCCCCGACCATGCCCCAACCGACCGATCCGGCGGAGCGCCCGCGCCGTTCGCCCGCGGCGCAGCGCATTTTGCGCGAGGCCATGCGGCTGTTCGCGGAGCGCGGCTACGAGCGCACCAGCATCGCCGACATCCAGTCCGCGGTGGGGCTCGCGCCGGGCTCCGGCGCGCTGTACAAGCACTTTCCATCCAAGGAAGCCGTCCTGACCGCGGGGATGGACGAGTTCGTGGCGGGGGCGGAGCGGGCGCGCGAGCTCATCCGCTCCGTTCCCGGGCCGGCGGACCAGGCGCTGGCCACGCTGGGGCACGCCGCCATGCAGATGATGGAGGGCGATCGCGACGTGCTTCGCATCCTGTACCGCGAGCTGGATGCCTTCCCCGCCCTGCGCGACGAGGTGCGCGAGCGGCGGATGCAGGGCACCTACGCCACCCTCGCCGACTGGCTGCGCGAGCGCGACGCCCGCGGCGAGCTGCGCGTGGAGGATCCCGAGGCCACGGCGGCGGTGGTGCTGGGCGCCATCACGTCGTTCAAGGTGTTCCAGGCGCTCCTCGGCGAGCCCCCCGCGCGCCTGGACGACGAGCGCTTCGAGCGCGCCTGGCTGCGGGTGATGATGCGGGGGATGGGCGTCGGAGCCTCGGCGGATCGCGGCGAGGGCGAGCCGGCGGAGTAGCCGCGGCGTAGCGGGCTTCCTGCCCCGGCCGAGCGCCCCTCCCCCGGCCCCGCCCGCGCAAACTGCGCGCGGAGAGGGGAGAACGACGTGCCGCGTGGGCGAGATCCCGCCGGCAGCAGGCGCCCCCCTCCCCGACCCTCCCCCGCAAACTGCGCGGGGGAGGGAGAGTTCAGTTTCTGCCTGCCAGCCAAGCTGTCATTCCTAGGAAGACCGCCCGCGACTTCATCGCGCACCACACTTTGGCGCCGACCGAGGAATCTACTCCGCCTCGCTCGTACCCTGCTTCTGCGAGCAAACCCCGCCTTACGCAAAACCCCTCCCCCGAAGTTGGGGGAGGGGTCGACCGCCGTCGCGAGGAACGAGCGAAAAGGCGGTCGGGGGAGAGGGCTCCCGTCGCAGACGGGCCGTCCCACATCCCCGCCCACATCCCTGCCCCGCATCACCGATCCCGCATCACCTCACAGATCCCTCATCACCCCGCCCGCACCGCCATCCCGCCCGCCGACGACGAGGCCGAGCCTCGCGCTGAATCCGCATCCGCCGACGCCGCATCCGCCGCACCGCCGCGCATCTCCGCCAGCATCGCGGGCCAGCCTTCGCGCACGCTGGGGTAGCGCGGGGTCCATCCGCTCGCCTCGCGGAACTTGCGGTTGGACAGGCGCACGGAGCGCGACAGCAGCGCGCCCAGGGAGCCCATCATCCGCCCCATCCACGCCGGCTGCGGCTTGGGCGCGGGCACGCCCTCGCCCGCCGCGACGACGGCCACGAACTCGGAGCGGCGCAGGGGCTCGTCGTCGCCCACGTTGTAGATGCCGGCGTCCACCTCCAGCGCCGCCACCGCCGCCGTGGCCGCGTCGTCGTGCGACACGGACGAGAAGTACGCGTCCGGCGCGCCGGGGAGCGCCGAGATCCCGCGGCGGGTGAAGCGGAGAACGTCGGGGATGTGGGCGGCGTCCGGCCCGTAGAAGCCGGCGTAGCGCAGCACCACGCCCGTGCGGCCCGCGGCGGTAAAGCGCGAGGCGGAGCGCTCCGCATCCAGCGTGGACAGGTTGTAGCGCGCGGGATGCGGCGGCACGGCCTCGTCCACCCACTCGCCGCCGCAGTCGGGATACATGGGCGCGAACGATTCCTGGACGAAGCGCGACACGCCCGCCGCCAGCGCCGCGTCCACCAGGATGGCTGATGCCTCGCGGCGGATGCGGTCGTTCTCGTGCCACGACCAGGGGAGCAGCATCCGCGTGGTGGAGCGCGGGATGTGCGTCGCCAGGTTGATGACGGCCTCGTGCCCGGCCACCGCGCGCCGAACGCCGTCCGCATCGAACAGGTCCACCCGCGCCGGCCGTGCGCCGGCGCGCTCCATGGCCGCCGCCTTTTCCGGCGTCCGCGCGACGGCCGTGACCTCGTGCCCGGCCTGCACCAGCAGCGGCACCGCCCGCCGTCCCACCACGCCTGTCGCGCCCGTGACGAATATCTTCATGACCACGCCTCCTCCAGGTCTGGGAAATCAGTCCCGCACCACAGGTGAGAGATTAATCACTTACCTGCATGGTCGCAATGGGGCTCTGGAGGCCCAGTGAGGCCGGACCCGCATCCCAGCCAAGCGAATGAATTCGCCGCAACGAAGACACGAAGTCCGCCTGCGCGGACTGCCACTCTCCGGCGGGTTCGGCGGCTACCCGGCGGAAAGCCAGGCGATCGCCTGCTCGCGGGTGGGGAAGAAGCGGAACCAGGGATTCCTGTCGGCCTCGCGGGCAAAATCCTGGAACGGCTTGGAGTGGATGGACGGATCGGGGACCACGCCGGCCATGCGGATTTCGTACTGCGTGAGCTTCTGCACGAGGGCGCCCGCGATGCCCGTACTCAGGTCGAAGAACTCGGGCGCCATCGCATCCGCATCGATCAGCAGGCGGTCCGCGCCGCTCTCGATGCAGTGCGTGACGACGGCGGCGGGATCGAACGCGCCGGCCGGCTGCGGCGGAAGCTCGTAGGTATCGCTCACGGATCGCTGGATGGGAAACGGGCGGATGACGGTCGATGCGGATCGGCCGGAGGATAAC
>DATING010000877.1:0-1515 GCA_035474555.1 Longimicrobium sp.
GGTGATGGACATCGTCGAGATCAAGGTCTCCCGGGGAGGGAGTGACCATAGGCAGGGGGTGGCCGTCCACGTTACGACCCGGGCCGGTGGGTGACGGTAACGGTCCTGACACACCGGGCGGAGAATTGCTCCGCTCGCGCCCTCGTTCCACCGGATGCACTGGAGGGTCGATGCACTCATTCCGTTGTTCGATCGCGGTTCTGCTCCTGCTCGGCTCGGCTGCCTGCGCACATGAAGGGATGCTGGCGCCGGAGCTCGCGCCCCAGCCGGAGAGCGCGGCGCGGACGGACGCGCCCGCAGCCGGCCCCAGGGTCCTCCGTATCTGCGGACCGAGGCAGGGCCCGCCCAGCGGCGTGCCCCTCTACGTGGTCGACGGGGTGATGATGGATGCGCTTCCCGAGGCACTGGACGCGATGGACGTCGACCGGATCGAGGTGATCAAGGGCGCAGCGGCTGTACGGATGTTCGGATCGCGCGCGGAGCATGGCGTGATCCTGGTCACCACCCTCCCGCCGACGAAACGCAGCCGGACCTGAGCGGTCCGCTCCGCGGATCACCTCCGCGGGAGCAGGCCGCTGAACGTCACGCGAACGCGTCCGTCCAGAACCCGCGGCACACCTTGAGGATGCGGTCGCTGAACGCCGGGTCGTCCACGGCGCGGGCCAGCATCACCGCGCCCGCCATCCCGGACAGCAGGGTGATCGCCCGGTCCTCGCGGTCCGGCGTGTCGGGGAGCAGCGCCATCAGGTTGTCCATCACCCGCCGGATCTGCACCGAGAAGGCTGCGCGCACCTCCGGTCCGTGGCGCGGCATCTCGGCGCCCAGCGTGGGCATCATGCAGCCACCGCCGGGGTCGTCGCGGTGCGTGCGGCTCACGTATCCCCGGATGAACGTCGCCAGCTCCTCCCCGGGCGGCGCCTGCGCCACCAGCTCGTTCATCTGCGCCCAGGTGTCTTCCACGGCGCGGCTGCACGCCTCGGCCACCAGCGCGTCCTTGCTGGGGAAGTGCGCGTAGAAGCCGCCGTGCGTGAGCCCCGCGCGCCCCATCAGCTCGCCGATGCCCACGCCCGCCACGCCCTGCTCGCGAAACGCCCGCGCGGCCGTATCCACGATCTGGTCGCGCGTCTTTTCCTTGTGGCCCCTGGGATAGCGCACCACGGTTGCAGCTCCTTGTCGTGTCGGGGGTTACCGGCCCTGCGCCGCGTCGCCGCGCAGGGTGAGCATCGTGCTGGTGGCGTGGGCCACCAGCCGCCCCTGCTCGTCCATGACGCGGCACTCCGTGAGCCCCACCGTGCGCCCGCCGCCGATCACGCGCCCTTCGGCCGTGAGCGTGGCGCGCCAGACGGGACGCATGAAGTTGATCTTGAGTTCCACCGTGGTGTAGCTCTCGCCCTCGCCCAGCGTGGAGCCCCACGCGCACCCCATGGCGGCGTCCGCCAGGTCGCACAGGATGCCGCCGTGCAGCGTACCCATGGGATTCGCGTGCCGCTCGTCCGCCTCCAGGCGAAAGACGGT
>DATING010000878.1:0-6705 GCA_035474555.1 Longimicrobium sp.
GTGCATGCGCGTGAGCACGGACAGCTGCCGGGCGGGCGAGAGCGCGGCCTCCGGTTCGTCCAGGATGTACAGTCCCGCGCCGAAGAAGCGGTCCATGAACACGGCCAGGAACGACTCGCCGTGCGACTGCTCGTGCAGCGACTTGCCGCCGTACGCGCTGGTCATCTCCAGCTTGTCCACCTCCGTGGCCACGTTGAAGAAGCTCTCCGCGCGCAGGAAAAAGCCGTCCGACGGGCGCTTGAGGCCGCGCTGCAGGTACAGGTACTCGTGCAGGCCGCTTTCCGACGGACGCGTGGCGAACATCATGTTGCGGCTGCCCCCCTCGGGGTTGAAGCCCCACGACGACGCGATGGCCTCCAGCAGCGTGCTCTTGCCCGACCCGTTCTCCCCGACGAGGAACGTCACCGGCGACTTGAGCTGGATGTCATTCAGCTTGCGCACGGCCGGCAGCGAGAACGGGTACTCGTCGAACGACCGCACCTCCTCGCGCTTGAGGGCGATGGAGTGGAGGTAGAGGGTGGTCTTCTGCATGTGCACGGATGCGGGCCCGGGGGATGATGGACGCGCTCTACGATATCATCCCCGCCCGTCCCGCGGTATCCGCCCGGCCCCGTGTACCTCCAGCCGGCGTCGGACGTGGACGACAGCGCGGGCGGAAGAGAAGACACTGCGAGGAGTGGCTGGCCGATACGGACGCGGGCACGGAGACCATCTTCGCGCCCGTGTTGGCGTTCAATGCGTTCGTCAGTCCAACCCGCGCACCCGCGAACGCCCGTTCGGGATCGAGACTGTTCGGTCGGCGCCACGCTCCCTGGGCGGAAGCAGCGTTGGAGTCGGTACTCTGCACCGAAACAGGGAGCAGGGCGGGGCGGTGGATTTTCGAAACTATTGACGTTTCATGAAACCGAACGTATGGTAGGCGTAAGCGCTTTTCGCGCCTCAACAATCCCCAACTCTCGGAGGCAGAATGTATCAGAAAAGAAGTATTTCAGCCGCGCTGGTCGCCATGTTGCTCACGATTGCCGCCTGTGATAGCGGACCCACTGAAGCCACCTCATCCGTAGGGAAACGGCCGGAACTTGCCACCAACGTATCCACCGTCTGCAAGAACGCGTCGGTCCCCACGGGATATGTGATCCTGTCGTACTTCAGCAGCATCTCGTGCGGTTCCTTCGGCAGCTATCCCAATGCGATGTCGATCGGGCTGCCGGCCTCGCCCGAAAGCGTGTGCGACAGCTCGCCCATCCCGGCCGGTTGGATCATCACCTCCATGGGCCGGCGCACCAACTGCGACGCGTACAGCGCCAGCAGCGTGAGCTACAAGAACACCAACAGCATCAAGCAGGCGACGGCCACGTACGAGTACGTGTGCGACGAGTCGCCCATCCCCTCCAACTACGTCTACACCAGCTACACCTACTTCACGTCGTCCTGCGACCGCTACGGAAACGCGAGCGGGAGCTGGCACAACGCCAGCCGGATCCAGAAGCTGTGACGCCGGACGCGACGCAGGGCGCCTGACCGCGGATCCCGATCCGGCGCGCCCGGAGGAGCGATCGTGCGAGGAGGCGGAGGAACCGGAGAGGGGATCGCGAGCACGGGTGCCCTGCCCCCTGGTGCGCGGATGGTGAGAGGAGCGCGTGGGCGCAGGTAGTGGCCTCGGGCGCGGCAGCGCGGCTCTTTCGCGCGAGACGCGATTCTTACCCGGTGCAGATGTGTTGCACGGACTCGGGAAAATCCTGAAGCCCGCGTGGCACGGGGCGTGAGACGGTGCAGGGGCTCACGATGGCGCGAGAAGCATCGCCATCATCCCCGCGACGTAGTTGACCTGATGATCCCCTCTCACGCAGACGCGGCGGACCGGGTGCTGGTGATCGGCTTTACCTGGGCGCCGCGGTCGCACGAGGTGCGCGACTTTCTGGCGCGCGCCCGGGTGCCGTACCTGTTCCGCGACTACGAATCCAATGACAAGGCCCGCGCCCGCGCCGAGGAGCTGGGCATCACCGACAAGCAGCTGCCCCTGCTCATCTTCGGCGACGGCACGTGGCTGGCGAACCCGTCGGACACGGAGCTGGCGGAGCAGGTGGGGCTCAGCACGGAGGCGGAGTCGCCCTACTACGACCTGGTAATCGTCGGCGCGGGGCCGGCGGGGCTGGCCGCGGCGGTCTACGGCGCCAGCGAAGGCCTGCGCACGGTGCTCATCGACCGCGAAGCGCCGGGCGGGCAGGTGGGGATGAGCTCGCTGATCGAGAACTACCTGGGCTTTCCCGAGGGATTGAGCGGCAGCGAGCTGGCCGGCCGCGCGGTGCGGCAGGCGGAGCGGTTCGGCGCGGAGATGGTGGTGGCGCGCGACGTGGTGGGGCTGCGCGTGGAGGAGCCCAACCGCGTCGTGGTGCTGGATGACGGGCAGGAGCTGCGCGCGGGGGCGGTGCTGCTGTCCCTCGGCGTGTCGTGGCGGATGCTGGAGGCGCCCGGCTGTGAGAGCCTGATTGGTCGCGGCGTGTACTACGGCGCTGCGGCGGCGGCCGTGCCCACCTGCCGCGACCGCGACGTCTACCTGCTGGGCGCCGGCAACTCCGCGGGGCAGGCCGCGCTCTACCTGTCCCGCTACGCCAGGTCGGTGACGATGGTGGCGCCGGAGGCGGACTTCGCGGAGAAGATGTCGGAGTACCTGCTGAGCCGCGTGCGCGACACGCAGAACGTGCACCTGCGCCCCGGCGCCAAGGTCGTGGGCGCGGAGGGGGACGGGATGCTGCAGACCATCACCATCGAGGACGTGGAGACGGGCGCGCAGGAGACGGCGGAGACCAACACGCTGTTCGTGTACATCGGCGCGGCGCCGCGGACGGAGTGGCTGCAGGGCACCATCGCGCTGGACGACAAGGGATTCATCAACACGGGCCGCGCCTGCCTGGACGACGACTGGACGCTGGAGCGCCACCGCTTCCTCCTGGAAACGAGCATGGCCGGCGTGTTCGCCGCGGGCGACGTGCGCGCGGGCTCCGTGAAGCGCGTGGGCGTGGCCGTGGGCGAGGGGTCGATGGCCATCCAGTTCATCCACGAGCATTTGCGGGGGGAGTGAAGGAAGTGCGTGAGTGCGTTAGTGCGTTAGTGCGGGTGATGCACCGTGCGAAGTCACGGACAGAGCGAATGAATTCGCCGCAACGACCACACGAAGTCCGCCTGCGCGGACTATCCGTCGCGGGGGAGTGCCACGCCGGCACATGGCCCGAGCGGGGAACGAAGTTCTCCCCCTCCGCCCGCGAAGCGGGGGAGGGGGCCGGGGGGAGGGGGCCCTCCGCCGGTGCCGGCAGCCCGCCATCCGGCACGATCCATCTCACCTCCCCCAGGGGTTTTTGGGGGAGGTCGCGAGGAACGAGCGGGTGGGGGCGTGGCGCGGCTTCTCCCCCGACGAGAACGGAGTCCTCGGCCGATCAAAATCTCTGCATCGCCCCTACATCCTTGCCCTTCAAGCAGTTGAAGCCCCACGCAGTTTGTGGGGCTTTCCGCTGTCGTTGCGGCGGCTTCAGCCGCTCTGGCGGGGCCCTCCCGAAGTGAGCCAGCCTCATCCTCTATGCAGTACGTTCAGTATTGACTAAACGATCCGGACCCATTATTCTTCCGTTCACCTTGCAGCACTGGGAAAACGGATGGATCAGGGTACGCGCGACTTCATCGAGAGCATGGGCAGGCAGTTCGAGGAAGACGGCGCGCCGCGCATCGCGGGGCGGCTGTTCGGCTTTCTCATGCTGCAGGACGAGCCGTGCTCGCTGGACGACGTCGCCGAGCAGCTGCAGGTGAGCAAGGGGAGCGCGAGCAGCAACGCGCGCCTGCTGGAGCAGCTGGGCATCGCCGAGCGCGTGACCCGCGCGGGCGACCGCCGCGACTACTACCAGATCTCGCACGACATCGGGGAGCGCACGCTGGAACGCGCCCTCCAGGGGCTGGAGCGCATGCTGCAGCGCCTGCGCCGCGGCGCCGAGGCACTGGGCGAGCGCTCGCCGGCCGTGGGCGAACGGTTCGCGGGGACCATCAAGTTCCACGAACGCGCCATGGCCGTGGTGACCGACCTGCTGGGCCAGGTGCGCTCGCGCAGCGCCGTCTAGCCAGCGGCGGGACGGCAGGGGGGCCTCCGCGTCCCCAAGATTAAGAAGATACTGAACGGATTGGATATAGATGCTGCGCAACCAGGACGTGAAGCTCGACCCCGCGGACGAGGAGTTCATCGAGCGCGTGGGCCGCTTTTTCGAGGGCGACGCCGCGCCGCGCACCAGCGGGCGCCTGCTGGGCCTGCTGCTGCTGGAGCCGGAGGAGCTGTCGATCGACGACATCGCCGAACGGCTGCGGGTGAGCCGGGCCAGCGTGAGCACCAACGCGCGGCACCTGGAGACGCTGGGGATCGTGGAGCGGGTGAGCCGCCTGGGCGACCGCCGTGACTTCTACCACATCGCGCCGGACGTGGAGCACACGCTGCTCCGGCACCGGATGAACCGCTTGGCGGCGGTGGAGATGCTGCTGGAGGCCGGCACGGCCACCCCCGCGGCGCGCGACGAGCGGGTGCGCGGGCGGCTGAGCGTGCTGGCGCGGATGCACGGCTGCGCGGCCGCCGCGCTCCGCGGCTGCTGCGGAGGGGAACGGTGAGGGTGCCGGCGGCCGTGGAGCCGCGCTGGCTGCTGGTGGTGGGCGCGCCGCCCGCGGGAGACGACGTGTCTCGCGGGCTGCGCGAGGCGCTGCGGGACGGGATGGCGGCGCGATGGGCGGCTCCGGAGCCGGAGCCGATTGAATTCGGATACGATGGGTGGGGGACCGCCCTGGAGGAACGATGAGACGACTGGGATGGACGCTCGGCCTGGCGCTGGCCGCCGCTACTCCCGCCGCGGTCGCGGCGCAGGAGCCGGCCGCCGCCGCCACGCGGGCGCGGGGGGACAGTGTGGGGTTGTCGCTGGACGAGGCGGTGCGCCGCGCCCTGGGGCAGAGCGAGGAGATCCGCCTGGCGCGCAGCCAGGTGGACCTGGCGGAGACGCAGGTGCGCGAGGCGCGCTCCGGCATCTATCCGCAGATCAACGCGAACGTGGGCTACACCCGCACCTTCGCGTCGTCGTTCGGCGGCGGGGGCGGCATCACCATCCCCGACTCGCTGCAGTTCCGGCCCGACAGCACGGCGCCGCTGGCGGAGCGCGTGCGCTATCTCGAAGAGAACGCGCCGCTGGCCGGCCTGGGCGGGCTGGGCTCGCTGTTCGGCAACCTGCCGTTCGGGCAGGAGAACGCGTACCAGGCCACGCTGACGGGATCGCAGCTGCTGTACTCCGGCGGGCGGACCGGCGCGGCCCTGCGCATTGCCCGCGACTACCGCGAGGTGTCGCGGCTGGGGCTGGCCGAGCAGTCGGCCGAGATCGAGCTGCAGGTGCGCTCGGCGTTCGTGCGCGCGCTCCTGGCCCAGGAGCTGGCCGCGTCCGCCCAGCAGGCGCTGGAGCAGGCGGAAGCCTTTCTGCAGCAGGAGCGGCTGCGCCTGACGGCCGGCCGCGCGAGCGAGCTGGAGGTGCTGCGCGCCGAGGTGTCGCGCGACAACCTGCGCCCGCAGCTGGTGCAGGCGCAGAACGCGGCCGAGCTGGCGTCGCTGGACCTCAAGCGGCTGGTGGACATCCCGCTGAACGCACCGCTGGCGCTCACCACGCGGCTGGACGTGCCCTCCGCCGAGGCGCTGGCGCAGCCGGCCATCGCGGCCGAGGCCACGGCCCGCCGCGCCAGCATCGAGGCGGCGGAGCGGCAGGTGAGCATCGCGGAGCAGAACATCCGTATCGCGCGCGGGGCGTACCTGCCCAACGTGTCGATGAACATGAACTATGGCCGCCTCCTGTACCCCTCCTCCCCGGTCGACCTGACGGGCGAGTGGCGGACGGACTGGACGGCGGGCTTCCAGGTGCAGATCCCCATCTTCAACGGCGGCGCGCGGGCGGCGCAGCTGCAGCGGGCGCGGGTGCAGGCGGAGCAGGCGCGCCTGCAGCTGAGCCAGCTGCGCGAGGGGGTGGCGCTGCAGTACGAGCAGGCCGCCGGCGAGCGCGAGCGCGCCCGCACGGCCATCGCGGCGCGGCAGACCACCGTGGGCGCGGCGCAGCGGGTGTATGACCTGACCGTGCTGCGCTACCAGCAGGGCCTGGCCACGCAGCTGGAGGTGTCGCAGGCGCGGCTGGAGCTGCTGCAGGCGCGCACCAACCTGGCGCAGGCCGTGAGCGACTTCCTGATCGCGGACGCGTCCGTCCTCCGCGCCACGGGCGGCACGACCGCCATCCAGGCGGCGGAGCCCATTTCGGCGCAGGGGGTGCGGCCGCTGGACACCACGCCGTCCATCCCGCTCCCGAGCAGCACCCCGGCCCCGGGCACGACCACGAGCCCCGTGCCTTCGAGCACGGCGCCCGCGACGAGCACGACGCCGGTTCCGACGACGACGACCACGCCCTGACCAACCGGAGACCAGAGCAAATGAACGTATACAGCGACCTGCGCCGCCCGCTGGGGGTGGCCGTCGCCGCCCTGCTGGTGCTGGGGACCGCCGCGTGCGGCGGGGGCGAGGGCGAAGCCGCCGAGACGGGTGCGGCAAAGCAGCAGGAGAACGTGACCGTCCTGAGCCCGACCGACGTGGCCGCGGCGGAGATGACGCAGCTGGCCTCGGGCGTGGCCCTCACCGGCAGCCTGGAGCCGTACCGC
>DATING010000879.1:0-3646 GCA_035474555.1 Longimicrobium sp.
GGGCCCTCCGCCGGTGCAGAGAGCCCGCCTGGTGCTCACGCCCCACTTTCGCTCGTTCGCACTTGCACGTGTGCACTTCGGTCACGCATCCGCCCTCTTCCCGCACTCCCGCACGCTCATGTCCGATCCCACGCCCGCGCAGCACCCGCCCACCTTCGTGCGCCTGTGCGAGGACGCCATCGCCCAGCTGGAGGCGCTGAAATCAGTGCCGGCCATTGAGCGCGGGCCGCGCCTGGCCTCCATCCGCGCCCTGCTCTCCGACATCAGCGCGCAGCTCGCGGAGCTGGACCTGCTGCAGCCCGGCTTCGCGGACGAGCAGGGGACGCTCACGGACGCGGCCTCGGCGCTGCAGGCCATCGACCTGGACCGCGGGGGGCCGCACGTGCCCCGCTTCGTGGACCGCATCGTCCAGGACCTGCGGCGGATCGCGGGGTGAGGCCGTCCCCTTTGGATCGGCTCCGTTCGGCCCCCCGCGTGCGAATCGGCGCTTCGCTCTGTCGCCAGAATGTAGATTCATATTCAGACACTATTAGATTAGCGCTACTGAATCCACCAGGGATTGTCACGCCTGCGAAACGACGTCCAGCATCTGACCCAAAGTGATACGGACTGCGGACGTTAATCCACTTCGTCCACTTCGTTTCCACGGTGGCCGCTCCGGTGCGGGTGGGAACACGGCACGCGACCCGCTCTTTTTACGCCCGAACGGCTGAGCATCGACATGTCTTTTGCCACGGCGCGGACAGGTGGCGGGCGGGCAAGACTATGGCGTGGAAAGGAGATACGCGTTATCATGCGGTCCGCTGGATCATGGCCCCGCTCGGGGATCTCCCTACCCAGGACCCATCCGGACCCCCCATGCGACCCAGGCGTCTGACCCCGCCCGTCCGGCGCACCGCGCGCCGCTGGCGTACCCCCCCGGCCATCCTTCACGGGGGAGAGGCCTTCGAGGGGGTCGCGGTGCTGGACGAGCTGCGCACGCCGCTGGGCCTGCTGCTGTTCCAGGTGGTCCGGGGCGTGTACCTGTGGGGGACCACGCCGCCGGAGATGCGCGAGGGCCTGTTCGAGCCGCGCGCGGAAGACGCGCTCATCGGCGTGCTGCGCGACAGCGACCCCGAGGTGCAGCTGGAGTCCGCCCTCATGGCGCTTATCCGCGCGATGGGATCGCCGGAGACGGCGCGCGAGGAGCAGGTGGCGCTGGCCTGCCAGCACGTGGCGCACTGGGCGGATTCGCACGGCCACATGGGCACCGCCATCGCCTTTGCGCAGGGCGCCGCCGTGGTGCTGCCGGCGGACGCGGCCACCAGCTACGCCGTGGGGCGCCTGGCCCGCCGCAACGCGCAGTACGCGCGGGCGGAGACGTGGTTCCGGCGCGCCGTGGCCCTGGCCCGGCAGAGCGGCGACTGGAGCAGCTACGCCATGGCCTTTGCCGGGCTGGGCAACCTGTACATGCAGCGGGGCAACTTTCCCGCGGCCAAGCGCTTTCACCTGCGGGCGCTGCGCTCGGCGCGGCGGCACAGCATGCGCCCCCTGCACGGCTCGGCGCTCCACGACCTGTTCGTGATCCTGGCGCAGACGGGGCAGCCCGACGAGGCGGAGCGGCTGGCCCGCGAGGCGTTCGAGATGTACGGCCCGGACCACCCGCGGCTGGCGTACCTGGCCCTGGACATGGCGTACTTCTGGATGGAGCGCGGCCGCTTTGCCCCCGCGCTGACCGTATTCCAGGCCCTCGTGCACCACATGCAGCGGCTGGAAGACCGGCTGGGCGTGCTGGCCAACACGGTGCGCGCGGCGGCCGGTGCCGGCGAGCGGCGCCTGTTCGAGCAGACCTGGGACGAGGTATGGGACCGCATGCAGCGCTCGCCGGGGCTGGCCAACGCCGCCACGGTCATGCTGGAGCTGGCCCACGGCGCCGCCACCCTGGGCGAGTACGAGCGCGCCGAGCGGGCTGCGGAGCGCGCCGTGCAGGTGGCCCGCGAGCGCCATGAGTCAAAGACGCTGCTGACGGCCGAGTCCGTGCTGGACCAGGTGCGCCGCAACCGCGGCGTGCGGCAGCGCACGGAGCCCGCGCCGGAGACGGAGCCCGAGGTGGCCGCCCGCGCCGAGACGTTTGCCATGGACCTGGTGCGCACGCTCAACGCGTCGCTGGTTGGCCGCTGACATCCCCGCCACTCACCCTCACACTCCACGAACGACATGAAGATCGGCGCACGCCCCCTGCTGGTGCTGCACAGCAACGAGGCTTTTCGCGAGCGGGTCCGCAAGGTGGCCGGCAAGGAGTACACCTTTCAGGCGGTCCCCGACTGGCCTTCGCTCGAAGAGGCGGTGCGCGATTCCCCGCCCTCCGCGCTCGTGGTGGTGAACCCGTACGAGGACGTGGGCGGTGCCGGCGGCCCCTCGCAGAGCCTGAAGTCGCTGCTGGTGGAGTTCCCCTCCACGGCGGTGTTCGCGGCCATGGAGATCAAGCCCAACCGGCTCGAGGACCTGCGCACGCTGGGCAAGTGGGGCGTGGTGCAGGTGATCTCCATTGCCCACGACGACACGCCGGCGGCCATGGTGCAGCGCTTTCGCGCGGCGCAGGGCCGTCCGCTCAAGGCGCTGCTGGAGCAGGTGCTGCCGGCGGACACGCCGGGCCGTGCCCGCGCCATCGTGGACGCGGCGGCGGAGGTGGTGGCCGTGGGCGGGCACGGGCGTGACCTGGCGCGCCAGCTGCGCCTGTCGCGCCGCACGCTGCTGCGCTGGTGCGAGCGCGCGGAGCTGCCGCCCCCGCGCAAGCTGCTGGCGTGGATGCGCATCCTGCTGGCCGCGGAGCTGCTGGACGACCCGGGCCGCACGGTGCTGAGCGTGGCGCACGCCTGCGGCTACTCGTCGGACAGCGGGCTGCGGCGCGTGACGCAGAAGTTCGTGGGCAGCAGCCCCACGGAGCTGCGCCGCCGCGGCGCGTTCGCCCGCTCGTCCAAGGTGTTCCTGGAGGTGCTCGCCAAGTACCGCGAGCCCGCCGCCACGACCTGATCGCCGAGCAGCCGCGGATCTCGCGGCTCCGCGGCCGATGCCGAAACCCCTCCCCCGATGCGCATTGGGGGAGGGGTTTGGCGTTGGGGGCAGCCGGGTATCGATCGGCGGGGGAGGAGATCCAGCGGAGGGAGCGGGCCTCGAGCCTGAGCGGCTAAAGCCGCCGCAACGACTGCGGAAAGCCTCACAAACGGCGTGAGGCTTCACCTGCGGAAAGTGCGCTCCGGCACATACGGGCGGATCATGCACGAGCCGGCGGCGGAGGCCGACAGCACGGCTTCGGATGCCGCACTGCACCTCCTCCGCCTCACTTCCGGGCCGCCGTGTCCCACTTTCGCACTCCCCCATTCTCGCACTTTCGCACTTTCGTCTCCCTAAACACCGTCCGTCCATAGCCTTGCCTCTTCCGGGCTCGCTTCTTGCCCCGCGTGTCTGGCGCGTCGTGGGGCCGGGGAGGCGCCGGAAACGCTGTGCCGGGGAGAACGGGCCGTGGAAGCCGCTGAGAGCAAGGCCACCATCCTGGTGGTGGACGACAACACCGACAACGTCGAGATCCTTCGCGCGTTCCTGGAATCGCGCGGGTTCACCATCGCCGAGGCACGCGACGGGCGCGCCGCCCTGGCCAAGATGGAGG
>DATING010000880.1:0-2126 GCA_035474555.1 Longimicrobium sp.
ACGAGCGGGTGGGGGCGCCTCTCGGTGCCGGCCTCGGTGCACACGCCGAGCACCGCGCTGGTGGTGAGGTGCACGCATCCCGAAACGCGAAACGCGGCGGCCCCCCATCCCGGGGACCGCCGCGTGTGCATCAGCCGATCACGCCGTTCAGAAGCCCGGCTCGGCCAGCTCCAGGTGCAGCCGCGCCCACTCCACCACCTGCCACACGCCGGCCAGCGCGCGGGTGCTGGGCCCGTGCGCCACGCGGACGCGCAGCGCGGCCACGTTCCAGTTGCATCCGTCCGCGTCGGCAAAGCGGGCGCGCAGGGTGGCCGTCGCATCCACCTCCAGCCCCTCGCAGTCCTCGCGGGCCGCCAGCTGCGCGTTGAGGGTGGCGAGGAGCTGTGCCGGGCTCACCACCTGCCGCGGCGCGGCGGGCATGGGGCGGCGCTCTCCCGGCGGGTTGGGGCGACCGGGGATGGCGGTCGCGAGAAACATCTTTGCCGTGGCGATCATGCGGGTCCTTCCGTTGCGGAGGTCGCCACGCCTGAAAGCAAGGCCGGTGCTCGCAGTCTGGATTTGCGTAAGCCGCTCCCTGCAAGGGATTTACGCGGTTCGGCACGCTGGCCGCACACCCTTGAGGGGTGCCCGATTTCGCGACAGCGTACGGACATTGTACAGTGGATGTACATCGAGGACGCACGGACCGCGCGATCCGTCACACGGCGTTTTCCCGCTCCCGGAAGGCGCGCCGTTCCGCGTCCCGGCGGCCGGCGCGGAGGGGCCGTGGAGGGGCGGAGGGGGACGATCCGGGAGCGGGAACCGGGGTCGGCGGGAGGTCGGCGCGCGGCTTTTGCGCATACAGAGACTTGACCGGGATTTGCCGAGACTTTACGCTGTGCTCTGCGGCGGGGCAACGCGCGCGCGCCGCATCCTAGAAACGATCTGGAGAGTGCTACAGGGATGAGCAATTCACGGGTGGACCAGAAGTTCGACGAGCTGGTGTCGCAGGTGCACGATTGGGTGGAATCCGCGGTCGCGCTGGACGAAGGGCACTTTCCCAGCGAGCTGGTGAGCGACCTTCGCGACCTGATCGAGGAGCTCAAGGCGTTCCTCGAGGACGACGACTCGTCGGAGTACACCCGCAACGACGTGCTGGAGATCTTCATCACCCCCGAGATGGGCGAGGTGATGCACCGGTTTCCCAAAGTGCGGCGTCTGCTGGAGAGCGCCTGGGGATCCACGCTCATCGATTCCATCGAAGAAGAGTCGATGGGCTTTGACCCCGAAGGCGACGACGACGACGACGACTGAGCCCGCGGCGCCCCCCGCCGCCGTGCCCCTTCGCGGCCGGTCCGATGCTGGGCCGGTCCGCGCATGGCCGCGCCGGTGGGATGCCCGGACCCGCGAAAAAGCCCCGCCCGCGGCGGGGCTTTTTCGCGTTTGGGCAGCGTCCGCGGGGCGGCTGTCCACCTGTGCCGCGCGGTGACGGCTTGCGGGCGGCGGGTGCGCTCCGTACAATCCACAGTGTCCCCCAAACGATCTTAGACAAAGTGGCCGCGGCGCCTCGAAGGACGAGTGGCGCAAGTTCGGCATCGACGAGCTCCGTGCGTTCATGCAGGAGGTCGTGCTCGACACGTCCCTGCGCGAGGCCGCGGCCCTGGTAGGTTTGGGGCACGAGGCCATGCGCAAGTTCGTGAACGGCACCACCGAGCGGCCGCACCAGCGCACCCTGCGCGCCATGGGCAACCTGTACGTGGAGCGCCGCGCCCGTGGCGGCGTGGCCGAGGTACGCACGGAAACGCCCTCGGCCCCGCACCTCAAGCTGCTCTTTGCCCCCGGGCTGGATTCGTCCATCGGCGAGGTACAGGCGCTGTTCGACGCCTGGCGCGAGGGGCGTCCGCCGCCGGCGCTGGCGGGGGAGCTGGAGCGGTGGCTGGTGAGCAAGCTGCGCGAGGAGCACGCCACCGAGCCCACCGCCCCCATCCGAAAACGCAGCCGCCGCTGATCCGTGGATGGATGACGGAAGCCCGCCCCCTCGTGCAGAGGAGGCGGGCTTTTTCGTGGGTGGAGGATGGTTTTTGATCGCGGGAAGGAGGGAGAGCGAATGAATTCGCGGCTACAACTTCACGCTGTCCGCCTCCGCG
>DATING010000881.1:0-8585 GCA_035474555.1 Longimicrobium sp.
GCTGGTGCGCGGCGGCAAGCTCGCCCCTCACACCGCGCTCTCCGTGCTCCGCCAGGCGGCGCGCGGGCTGGCGGCCGGCCACCGCGCGGGGATGGTGCACCGCGACGTGAAGCCCGGCAACCTGTTCCTGGAAACCAGCGACCACCCCGACGAGCCGCACGTGCGCGTGCTGGACTTCGGCATCGCGCAGGTGTCGGGCGAGGAGGGGACCATGACGCACCTGACGGAGTACGGCCGCTCGCCGTTCTCGCCCGCGTACGCATCCCCCGAGCAGCTGCGCGGCGAGGACCGGCTGACGCCCGCGTCGGACGTGTTCAGCCTGGCCGCGGTGGGGTACAACCTGCTCACGGGCACGCGCCCGTTCATCTCCACCGACGCGCCGCAGATGGCGCGCGAGGTGACGGACGCCGTGCGCCGCCTGCCGGAGCGCGCCCCCGCGCTGCCGCCGCACGTGCACGACACCCTGGTCCGCGCGCTGTCCCTGAACCCCGCCGCGCGCTTTGCCGATGCCACGCAGCTGGCCGATGCGCTGTCCGGCGTGACCGTGGCCGCGCCGTCCGCCGCCGCACCGGTGGCTGCCGCCGTGCCGCTGGCCGCGACCGGCGCGCGTCCGGCGATGCGGCCGAGCCTGGGCGCGGTGTCGGTGGAGCCGGACGAGGGCACGCGCGTGCTCACGCAGCGTCCCGCCGCGGTCCGCGAGCGCACCGTGCCGCCGCCGATGGCGGCGCCCCAGCGCGTCCCGGCGCCGCAGCCCGCGTTCGTGCCGGCGCAGCACGCGCCCGCGCCGGTTCCGCAGGCCGCGATTCCGCAGATGGCGCTTCCCCACGGCGGACAGCCGACGGTGCCGCGCCGGCCGGGTGCCGCGCGCCGCTTTTTCCGCGCGCTGTGGGACTTTACCGTCACCACGGCGGTGATGGCGCTGTTCGTTGGCGCGTGGGCGCTGGCGGGGAGCGGCGTGCTGGAAGGGCAGATGGATCGGATCTACGCCGGCGCGGCGGCCACGGTGCTCTTTACGCCGCTCGCCATCCACCGCCTGACGGGACGCCGCGGGCGGTACGGGCTGGCGCTCTTCGGCTCCATCGTGGCGACGGCGACGGCGGTCTACTACGTTGGCCGGGGGGAGAACGCCGATCCGGCCATCGTCCTGGCGGCGATGTTCGGCATGCAGGTGATCGCCAGCTTCGTGATGACGCGCTTTGCCCGCCGCCGCCCCGCGCCGCAGCTGGACGCGGGGTACTGAGTGGGGCGCCGGGGCCCGGCCCGCCGTGCTCCACGGGCGGAAGCGTGCACCAATCCCCCCCTGCGATTACATTCCCTGCCGAGGGCGTCCGGACGCACACGCCGCGGATGCCTGGATGACCGGGCGCATCGCGCTCCGGACATCAACCACCTTTCCGAGGACGGACACGCACGTGGGCGCATGGGGACCGGGGAGCTTTGACAACGACGACGCGCTGGACTGGCTCGCGGAGCTGACGGAGGGATCGAGCCTGGGGCCGGTGAACACCGCGTTCTCCCTCGTGCTGGACGCGGACTACCTGGAGGCGCCCGACGCGTCCGCCGCCGTGGCCGCCGCGGAGATCGTGGCCGCGCTGATGGGCCGCCCGCCGGCGGACCTGCCGGAAGAGGCGGCGGAGTGGGTGCAGGCGCATCCCGTCGCGCCCGGCGCCACGCTCGTCACCCGTGCCCGCGGCTCCGTGATCCGCGTCCGCGAGGACTCGGAGCTCAAGGAGCTGTGGGAAGAGGGCGACGCCGGCGAATGGCACGCCAGCATGGACGAGCTCGCCGCGCGCCTGCTCGGCTGAATGCGGCCGGCGCCGGTTGACAGCCGGCGCGCGCCGTGATTACCGTTGGGGCAACGCCTTCCATCTCGACGAACGAGCGATGATGATACACAACCACATCCGGTGCCACGTCATGGCCCGCCTCCGCACCCGGTGCGGCGGCGAAGCCTGCGGCGAGGCCGTGCCCATGCACCGGATGTGATGTAGGCGTTCTTCCAGTACGCTGACCCCACCCGGCCGTGGCGCGCTCTCGCGAGCGCCCCACGGCCGTCCTGTTTCCAGGAACGGAGGCCGCGGCGCACGCAGGTGCGTGCCGCGGCCTTTCCGTTTTTCCCGAATGCGAGAAATCAACCCGTGAACACGATCAACGCCTTATGGCTCCTCGAAAGAATCATCCTCGCGCGGCAAGCCGCAGCTGGGAACCCGTGGCGGACTGGTACACCGGTTGGGTGGGCGCAGAGGGGAGCGAGCACCACCGCCTGCTCGCCATTCCCGCGCTGATCGACCTGCTGCAGCCCTCCGCGGGCGAGCAGGTGCTGGACATCGGGTGCGGGCCGGGCGTGCTGGCGCCGCACGTGGCGCGGACCGGTGCGCGCTACACGGGCGTGGACGCGAGCCGCAAGCTCATCCGCTTCGCGCGAAAGCACCACGGCGCGCACGGCCGCTTCGTGGAAGGCGACGCCACGCGCCTGGCGGAATCCGCCGGGGTGCAGGCGGGCGCGTTCCACGCGGCGGCGTTCCTGCTGAGCATCCAGGACATCGACCCGCTGGAGGATGCGCTCGCGTCGGCGGCCGGGGCCCTGCGCGAGGGCGGGCGCATCGTCCTGCTGATGACGCACCCGTGCTTTCGCATCCCGCGCCAGAGCGGCTGGGGGTGGGATGCGGGGCGCCAGCTGCGGTTTCGCCGCGTGGACAGCTACCTGGGCCGGCTCGCCGTCCCCATGAAGGCGCACGGCGGCGGCGCCACGCGCAGCTACCACCGCCCGCTGTCCGCGTACGTCAACGGGCTGGCGGCGTGCGGGCTGTACGTGGACCGCATCCGCGAGATCGCCAGGGCCAGCGAGGTGCCCGGCCCGCACGCCCGCGCCGAGCGCCGCGCCGCCGAGGAGATCCCGCTCTTCCTGGCCCTGCGCGCGGTGAAGCGGTAGAACGAGCGTGCCCCGCATCGGAGCATCGATGCGGGGCACACGGCTCCGCGGAGGACGAACGAGCAGAGTAGTGACACGTTTCGACGGACCCCGCGTATCATCCGATGGCGGGCCCTCCGGGGCGCGCGCGGACGATGAACGACGGCCTCAACGACGGATAAAGACGATGACGCAGGACCAGATCAACCAGGCGGAGTGGGAGAATCCGGCCAACTGGTCGGACACGGTGGTGGGCGTGTACTTCAGCAAGCGCGACGACCGCGTGTGGGTGCCCAAGCGCCGGCCGTGGTGGGGATGGACGATCAACCTGGGCAACCCCGCGGGCGCGTGGTGGCTCGTGGGGCTGCTTGCCGCGGGGCCGGTCGTCGGCCGTGCGCTGCGAGGCCGCCGACGCTGAGCATCGGCCTCATCCACGAAGACGAAAGCCGGGCAGCGTGCCCGGCTTTCGTCTTTGCGCCCTGTAACCTGTAACCTGTAACCTGTCGCCTGTAACCTGTAACCTGTCCCCTGTCCCCTGTCCCCTGTCCCCCGCCGTTGCGGTGCCCGCTTCGCGCGATAGTTTGCGTCCTGGCCCTTCCCACGCATCCCCGCACACCCAGCCCCATGCTTCCACGCCTCGCCCTTGCCGCCGTGCTGCTGCCGGCGGCGCTCGCGTCCCAGCAGCCCATCCCGGGCTACGCGCCGCAGACCGCCGCCCGCCAGCGTCCCGCGGAGGCCGCGGCCGTGGCGGCGCCTTCGCCGGAGATCGCGCGGCGCCACTCGCGCGCGCTCACGGCCGAGCCGCACGTGGCCGGCACCCCGGCCCAGCGGCGCACGGCGGACTACGTGATCCAGCAGATGCGCGACATGGGACTGGAGACGGAGGTGCGCACCTACCGCGTGTGGCTCCCCCACGCCACCGCCGTCCGCGTGTGGCGTGTCGCGCCCGACACGATGGAACTTGACCTCCCCGAGCCCGCCATCCCGGGCGATCCGGCCACGACGCAGTGGCAGTATCCCACGGTGAACGGCTACTCCGCCGCGGGTGACGTGTCGGGCGAGGTGGTGTACGTGAACTACGGGCTCATCGAGGACTACGCGCGGCTGGACTCGCTGGGCGTGTCGGTGCGCGGCAAGGTGGCGGTGGCGCGCTACGGCCGCAGCTTTCGCGGCATCAAGGCCCGCGAGGCGGAGCGGAACGGCGCCGTGGCGCTCATCATCTACAGCGACCCGCGCGACGACGGCTACATGGTGGGCGACGTGTATCCCGAGGGCCCCATGCGGCCGGACGGCGCCGTGCAGCGCGGCAGCGTGATGAACGGCGCGGGCGATCCCGCCACCCCCGGCTGGGCCAGCCTGCACGACGCGCGGCACGTCGCGCCGGAGCAGATGGCCATCCCCCACATCCCCGTGGTCGCCATGGCGTACGGCGACGCGGCGGAGCTCCTGCGCGGCGTGCGGGGGACGACGATTCCCGGCGACTGGCAGGGCGGGCTGCCGTTCCGCTACCACGTGGGCCCCGGCCCCGTCGTGGCCCGCGTGCGGGTGGAGACGGACGAGGCGACCCACGGGTGGAAGGAGATCCACAACACCTTCGGGATCCTGCGCGGGACGGACTTTCCCGACGAGATCGTGATGGTGGGCGCGCACCGCGACGCGTGGGGCCCGGGCGCAGCGGACAACGTGAGCGGCACGGTGAGCGTGCTGGAGTCCGCGCGCGCCGTGCTGGCCAGCGGCATCCGCCCCCGCCGCACGCTGATGTTCGCCACCTGGGACGCGGAGGAGTGGGGGTTGATCGGGTCTACCGAGTACGTGGAGGACGATTCGCTGCGCCTCATGCGCGGCGGCGTGGCGTACCTGAACCAGGATGCGTCCGCGCTGGGGCCGCAGTTCGGCGGGGGCGGATCGCCGTCGCTGCGGGCCACCCTGCGCGACGTGGCGCGGGGCGTTCCGGACCCGTCGGGGAACGGCAGCGTGTACGAGGCGTGGCGGCGGAGCTCTGGCGTGCTGGGGGACTCGCTGGAGCCGGCCATGGGCGACCCCGGCGGCGGGTCGGACTTCGCCGGGTTCTACAACCACCTGGGGATTCCGCACGCGGACTGGGGCTTTGGCGGCGCGTACGGCGTGTACCACTCGCAGTACGACGACTTCGAGTGGATGAGCCGCCACGGCGACCCGCAGTTCACCAGCCACGCCGCCGCCGCGCGGGTGGGCGCCGGCATGCTGCTGCGCCTGGCCAACGCGGACGTGGTGCCGTACGACTACGTGGAGTTCGCGCGGACCATGCGCGGATACCTGCCCCAGATGGAGGCCGCCGCCCGCCGCGCCGGGTGGGAACTGTCCATGGCGCCCCTGGGGGAGGCCGTGGGGCGGATGCAGCAGGCCGCGGCGGACTTCGCGGCCGCCCGCGATGCGCGGCTGGGGCAGGGCGCGCCCCCCGCGGAGACGCTGGCCCGCACCAACGCCGCGCTGCGGGGGGTGGAGCGCGCGCTCACGCGGCCGGAGGGGCTGCGCACGCGTCCCTGGTACCGCGCGCTCATCTACGCCGCGGACGAGAACAACGGCTACAGCAACATGGTGTTTCCGTCCGTGGGCGAGGCCATCCGCGCCAGCGACCGCGCCCTGGCCGAGCGCGAGCTGGCGGACCTGGTGGCGCGCTTCGATGCCGCCACGGCCGCGCTGGCCGCCGCCCGCGCCGCGATCACCGCGCGCTGATCCCCGGATCTCAAACCCATATTCGTGAGCAAAGGTTTTTCCTGGATCGGCAGGAGGACGAAGTCGGCCTCGGATCACCTCGAAAGAAAGCGGCGGTGCGCTGGATGCGCACCGCCGCTTTTCACAACGTCCGTTCCGCCGGGGTCAGCGGCCGATGTCCAGGGACTCGAACGCCTCCTGGTTTTCCCGGATGAACTCGATGTTCTGCTTCAGCACGCCCGCCGGCATCTCGGCGAACGCCTGCTCGCCGCCCATCTGCATCATCGCCCAGCCGATCATGGCCTGCATGCTGGAGAACAGGAACGTCACGTAGTCGCGCGTGGTCATCCCGGCGCCGTTGATGGCGCTCTTGATGCGCGGCTCGCTCTCGAACGCCGACGCGATGTAGCCGATGTTCATGTTCTGCGGGTTCTCCCCGTCGAACCGGTCTTCGATGTCCAGGTTCTCGCCTTCCAGCGCGTGCAGCGCCTGGGTGGCCGCACGGAACTTGTCCAGGTTCGCGTCCGTCAGCCGGTAGCTGGCCAGGGCGGGATCGCTGAACATTTGCTGGATCACCTCCATCCCCTCCTGCGCGGCCGCCGCGGGCGCCTCGGCGAAGGTGGCGGCGAGCGACAGGCCGGTGATGGCCAGGAAGCGGGCAAACGTGCGCGGCACGCGGCGCACTGCGTCGACGAGGATCATGGAATGGGCTCCTGCGGCGGAGGGTGTCGTATGGGCTGCGAAGGGGCAGCAAGGCGGAGCCCGGAAATGCCCCGGGGGCTGCTTGCCCGGTGTGTTACGCGGGGACGGCTGAAGAGTTTCACCGGCGCGTCGGCGTGGTGGCGTGGTGGCGGCGGGAAGGGCGGGAGAAGGCGCGGAGAAGAGGGAGTGAATGAATTCGCGGCTACAACTTCACACTGTCCGCCTCCGCGGACACCACGGCGCATCGATACCGAGCAAGTTGAGGGTGGAGGAGCAAAAAGAGGACGCGGAGAAAGATTTTTTCTCCGCGTCCTCTCTTTTTGTCTCCGCGCCCTCCGCGTGATGATCCGTTACCGGGATGCACGCAGAGCCCGAGATCCGGCATCAGTCGTTCTTCAAGGGAAGGCGCAGGGTAAAGGCGCTACCGTGGCCCATCCGGCTCTCCACCGTGACGTCGCCGCCCAGCAGCCGCGCCAGGTTGCGCGTCACGCTCAGCCCCAGCCCCGTGCCGCCCACCCGCCGTGTGGGCGCCTGCTCCACCTGCGAGAACGCGTCCCAGATGCGCTCCAGGTTCTCCGGCGCAATGCCGATGCCCGTGTCGCGCACGGCCAGCACCGCCTCGCCGAAACGGGCGTGCAGCGTGAGCGACACCTTTCCCGCGTCCGTGAACTTGACCGCGTTGGAAAGCAGGTTCAGGACGATCTGGTGCACCTTGCCTGCGTCCGTCTCCACCCACACGGGCTCCGGCGCCAGGTCCACCACGAAGTCCAGCCCCTTTTCCTTCGCCAGGGGCTCCACCAGGGTGCACGCCTCGCGCGCCAGCACGGCCAGGTCGATGCGCTCGCGCAGCACCTCCTCGCGCCCCGCCTCCAGCCGCGAGAACAGCAGCACCTCTTCGATGAGCCGCAGCAGGTGCTTGGAGCCGATGCGGATGCGGCCCAGCTGCTCGAGCTGGGGCGGGTTCAGGTCGCCGGCCACCCCCGCGTCCAGCAGGTCCGCGTAGCCGATGATGGCGTTGAGCGGCGTGCGCAGCTCGTGGCTCATCACCGCCAGGAACTCGCTCTTGGCCGCGTTGGCGTGGATGGCCTCGGCGTACAGCCGCGCGTTGTCCACGGCCAGGGCCACGCGCCGCCCCAGCTCCTCCAGCCGCGCCGCGTCCTCGCCCGTAAAGCGGGGCAGGGCATCGGCCGCGGCCAGGGTGAGCGCGCCCAGCACCTGCCCCCGCGCCACCAGCGGCACGGAGACGTAAGAGCGCACCCCCGTCTCCGCCCAGCCGGGGTTGGCATCCGCCGCGTCGCGCAGGAACTCGCTGTGCCCCGTGCGCGCCACCTCGAACGGGCCCGCGCCGGGGCGGTCCACGGGAAACGCCCCGTCCATGCCCCCGGCCACCAGCCCCCGGCTGGCCGCGTCGCGCGCGACGGCCAAGGCCACGCGCCGCAACCCGTTCTCGTCCACCACGTCCACGGAGCACCAGTCCGCCAGCGACTCCACGGCCAGCCGGGCCACCCGCGGCAGGTTGACCTCGTAGTCCATGGAGGCCGCCAGCGCCGCGCCCGCCTCGGAGTACAGCCGCTGCCACGCGCTGGCGCGTTTGCGCTCCGTGAGGTCCGTGTCCGCGCCCACCCACTCGCGCACGGTGCCGTCGCCGTGCAGCACGGGGATGGCGCTCACCCCCACGTGGCGGTACTCGCCGTCGTGCCGGCGCAGGCGGTACTCGTCCTGGTACAGGGACCGCGCGGCCACGGCTTTTTCCCACGCCCGGCGCACCCGCGTGCGGTCGTCGGGGTGCACGCAGTCCAGCCATCCCCAGCCGCGCGCCTCGTCCCACGGTTGCCCCGTGAAGCGCGCCCACCCCGGCGGCTCCGACTCCATCACCCCGTCCGCCGGCATGGTCCACACGAACTCGGAGGTGGCGGCCACGAGCGAGCGGAAGCGCTCCTCGCTCTCGCGCACGGCCGCCTCCACCTCGCGCGAGCGCAGCAGGGCGTTGACCGTGGCCACCAGCTCGCGCGGCTCCACGGGCTGCGTCAGGTAGCCGTCCGCGCCCAGGTCCAGCCCCTGCACCCGGTGCTCCGCCGTGCGGTAGGCGGCGGAGAGGTACAGCACGGGGATGGTGGAGGTGTCGGGATCCGTCTTGATCTGCCGGCACACCTCGAAGCCGTCCACGTCCGGCAGGTTTACGTCCAGCAGCACCAGGTCCGGGTGCTCGGAGCCTACCAGGCGCAGGGCGTCCGTGCCCGTGGACGCCTCCTGCACGTCGAAGCCGGCCTGGCGCAGC
>DATING010000882.1:0-5411 GCA_035474555.1 Longimicrobium sp.
TGCACGATTCCGACGCCGCCGATCTGCTGCGCCCCGCGGTCGCCGTCACCCCCGGCGCGCACTGGGCGGACCTGGGGGCGGGGACGGGCACCTTCACGCGGGCACTGGCGGCGCTGCTGGGCTCGGACGCGCAGCTGTACGCGGTGGATGCGGACGCGCGCCCGCTGCGATCCATCCGCCAGTGGGCCGAGCGCACGCCGGACGCGCCCGCCGTCCGCATCCTCCCCGGCGACTTTACCCGGCGGATGCCGCTGCCGGCGCTGGACGGCATCGTGATGGCCAACGCGCTGCACTTTGTCCGCGACCAGCCGGCGGCGGTGGCGCTGGCGGCGTCGTACCTGCGGCCGGGCGGGCGGCTGGTGGTGATCGAGTACCAGGACCGGCCGGCGAGCCGCTGGGTGCCGCACCCCGTGCCGTCCGCGCGCTTCGGTGAGCTGGCGGCGGACGCGGGGCTCTCGCCGGTGCGTGTCGTTGCGACGCGGCCCTCCGCGTACGGCGGCCAGATGTACGTGGCGATGGCCGTCCGCCTTGCCAATCCAGAGTAGCAGCTGCGTTGCAGAACGAAACACTGGCACGATCCTGGCTCAGGTGCCAGATTAAGCGCAGGCAACTAGTTGCGAGGAAACAGATGCGGATGAAATCCTGGTGGGTAGTGGCGGCGGCGATGGCCGTCGCGGTTCCGGACGCGGGCGCCGCGCAGGCGCGGGTGGCGCGCGACACGGGGCTCATCGTGGGCTCGGTGGAGTCGGCCATCCGGCAGCCGGCCCGGCGGATGGAGAACTTTGGCCTGATCGTGGACCTGTCGGACCGCCGGCTGTACGTGATGAGCGGCGACGACGTGGTGCAGACGTTCCCGGTGTCCATCGGTGAGGAAGACTACGCCACGCCGGCGGGCAACTTCACCATCCGGCGGATGATCTGGAACCCGTCGTGGACGCCGCCGCGGTCGGCGTGGGCGCGCGACAAGAAGTACGAGGGGCCCGGATCGCCCGGCAACCCCATGGGGCGCGTGAAGATGTTCTTCCGCGAGCCGGACTACTACATCCACGGCACCGGCCTGGCGAGCTCGCTGGGCAACGCCCGGTCGCACGGCTGCCTGCGCATGCGCAACATCGACGCGGTGCAGTTGGCGCGCATCGTGATGATCAACGGCGGCGGCACGCAGGACCAGGCGTGGTACGAGCAGACCATCGCCAATCCCACGACATTGCGCGAGGTCAACCTCCCGCGCCCCGTGACGATCCGCGTGCGGGCGTAAGCCTTCCGCAGCTCCGATTGGCCGATACGCAGACCGGCGCCCGTCGAGAGACGGGCGCCGGTTTCTTGTAGTGCCAAGTGCCAAGTGCCAAGGGATCGGCAGCGGGGGAGTTCGCGCTGGGCAGCCGGCATCCGTCCCCGGCGAATGAATTCGCGGCACCGCAAACGTGATGTCGGCCTTCGCCGACGGCTCGTGCACGGGCGAGTGCCGTGGGGTACGCGGAGGTCTGTCAGGGCGCGGGCGGAGTCACTGCCGGTGAGCGAAGCACCTGCCTGGGCCGGGTAGATTCCTCGGTCGGCGCGCCGGGGTGTGCACGGGCAGGGATCGAGTGGGCGCCTCCCTCGGAATGACAGTTTGGGGCGCGGATCGGGGTTCTCCCCCTCTCCCGCGCAGTTTGCGGGAGAGGGGGCCGGGGGGTGAGGGGCCCCGCGCAGCGGGCGCCGTAAAAGTCGGCCTGTGCGCACTCCCACCCCCCATGACGAAACCTATCTCACCTCCCCCAGGGGTTTTGGGGGAGGTCGCGAGGAACGAGCGGGTGGGGGCGCCCCGATCCATCCACCGCCACGAAAAACGACCTCCGCCGGCGTTCCGGAGGAGGTCGCTCGCTTTCGTGCCGACGCGGCCGGCGTCATCCATCCGCCGCGCCGCGGGCTCAGTTCATCGAGGACGCCCGCGCGCCGGCATTGCGGGCTTCCACGTAGAAGTTCTCATCCACCTTGAAGCTGCCCGCCGTCACGCCGCGCACGGGCATCGTCTGCCACTGCTCGGTGGGGCGGACGAGGGTGTAGGCGTCCGGGGCCGTCGTCACGCGCACGGGCATGTCGAAGCCGGGCACCACGTTGGCCCAGCGGTACGAGAGCTGGCCGTTCTGCACGCGGTACTCCAGCACGGGAATGCGCGTGGTGGTCAGGTACTGGGCGAACACGCGGCTCAAGTCCATCCCCGCCTGCCGGCTCATGTACTCCTGCACCTGCGCGCCCGTGGTCACCTTGCGGCCGAACGTCTCGTTCAGGCCGCGCAGGATGCCGCGCCACTTTTCGTCATCCCCCACCAGCTGGCGGATGGTGTGCAGCATGTTGGCGCCCTTGAAGTACATGTCGCCCGAGCCCCGCTGCTGCACCCCGAAGTGCTGCCCCTGCACGGGCTCGTCGTTGGAGATCTGCTTGCGCTGGCCGATGATGTAGCGCGCGCCGGCCTCCTTGCCCTGCTGGCACTCCGTGTAGATGCCCTCGGAGTAGGTGGTGAACCCCTCGTGCACCCACATGTCGGCGATGTCCTGCGACGTGATGTGGTTGCCGAACCACTCGTGCCCGGCCTCGTGGATGATGATGTAGTCCCACTGCAGCCCCAGCCCCGTGCCGCTGAGGTCCGTGCCCCGGTAGCCGTTGACGTAGCCGTTGCCGTACGCCACCGCGCTCTGGTGCTCCATCCCCAGGTGCGGCGTTTCCACGAGCTTGAAGCCGTCCTCGTACCACGGGAACGGGCCGAACCACCGCTCGAAGCACTGCAGCATGGGCGTCACCTGCTGGAACTGCCGCCGCGCCACCCCCTCGTGCATGGCCAGGGGCCAGAAGTCCAGCGTGAGCGGGCCCTTCTCGCCCGGGTACACGTCGCTGAAGTGGCCGTACGTGCCGGCGTTCACGGCCACGTCGTAGTTGTTGATGGGGCTGCCCACGAACCACTCGAAGGTGGTGGTGTTGTCCGGGTTCTCCCGGGTGCTGCGCAGCCGGCCGTTGGAGACGTTGGTCATCCCCCTGGGCACCGTGATGGCGATGCGCTGGCTGTCGGGCTCCTCGGCCTGGTAGTCCTTGTTGGGCCACCACGCGCTGGCGCCCAGCCCCTGCACGGCCGTGGCCACCCACGGGTCGCCGCCGTCGTCGCGCGTCCACACCACGCCGCCGTCCCAGGGGGCATTGGGGGCCGCGCGCGGCTTGCCGTGGTAGTGCACGGTCACCGTCCGCGTGGACCCCGCCTCCTGCGGCTCGGCCAGGGTCACGAACATGGCGTCGCCCACGCGGCGCACGGCCAGCCGGCGGCCGCCCTGGACGATGCTGTCCACCCGCAGCCGCTCCGCCAGGTCGATCTGCATCTCCGTGGCCGGCTGCAGCACGCGGTAGGTGATGCCCACGTGCCCGCGGACGCTGCTGTCCGCCGGCATCACGGCCACGTCCAGGTCGTAGTAGGTCACGTCCCACCACGACCGCGCCGGGCCGTTGGATCCCCGCAGCGAATCGGCGCGGGTAAAGCCCTGGCGGGGCTGCGCGGCGGCCGCGGCGGGGGCCAGCGCGGCCAGGGCCAGCAGGGCGATCAGGGTTCGCGTCGTGCGTCGGGCCATGGATCGGGATGGGTAGGATGAGGAAGGGCCGCCGCGTGCGCGCCGGTCCGCGCGGGTGTGCGCCTGAACGTCGGCATCCGCCCCGGGTTGCGCCAGGGGTGGCAGCCGCGTCCATACACCGGGCCCGCGAGAAATGCTCCGCGGGGGGGAGGAGCGGGTGGATCAGCCACGCACGATCGGCCCCCCGGTGATCCGCCGCGGGAATCGTATGTGAATGGGATTCAACGATTTCGGATCGAGATGCGGCATGCGTCTTGCCTTACTCCATGGTCAAGAAGGAAGACGGAAACCCGCACGGGAGATCGACCATGGACGACAAGACGCTTGGAGAGCGCGGCGCCGAGAACTCGCTCAAGGGCAAGCTCGATCACGCCGTGGGTCACGTGAAGGACGCCGTCGGCGGTCTGACCGGCGACAAGAGCCTGCAGGCCGAGGGCAAGATCGACCAGCTCAAGGGCAAGGTGCAGGACAAGGTCGGCGGCGCCCAGATGGACGTGGACCGCAGCCTGCGCGACGACAAGATCTGACGCCTCGCGCGGCAGAGCAGGTAGATGGCGGTGGCTCCCTCGCGGGGGCCGCCGCTCTTGTTTTGGGGATCGAACCGGACGCGCTCGGATCAGCGGCACACGCGACGAAACCAATCAACCTCTCCCAGGGGTTTGGGGGGAGTTCGCGAGGAACGAGCGGGTGGGGGCGTGGCGCGATGTCCGTCTCGGGCGGGGTGGGTGCGCTCGGCCGGGTCCCTGCCGAGCGAATGAATTCGCCGCAACGACTACACGAAGTCCGCCTGCGCGGACTGACGAGTTGCGGCGGGTGGCACGTGCTGTCGTGACGGGCTCGGTCCGGCGCGCGGCTACACGGGTGACCGGGCCACGCGAAGGCCGGCCGCATCCAGCCGGCGGAGCAGGGCGGGGCGGGTCGCGTACTGCTCGCGGAACGCGAGAAGGCGCGCCTCCGTCTCGCTCACGGAGTCTTCGCGGGCGGCGAGGTCCCGGAGATCGCAAAGGAGTGCGACGGCCTGGTCGTACTCCGATGCGCGCTTCGCGGCGACGATCTCATCCACCTTTGCCCACAACTCCTCCGCCCGCCCGCTCAGGCTGGTGAGATACTGCTCGCGCGCGGCGGCCTTTTCCTGCTCGCGACGCGCCTTTTCTCTCGCGGCACGCTCCGCCTCCACGCGAAGCCGCTCGGCTTGCAACTCGTCGGCGCGGGCGAGGAGCTGGGCGGCGGTGCGGGGCTCGTGCGCGGGTGCGTCGCCCGCGTGAACCGACTTCGCGCATCCGCTCACGAGCTCCAGGCGCACGCGGTTGGCATCGCCATCGGCCACGCGCGCGAGCATCTCGTCCTTGTCCGCCGCCGGCAGCGCCGCGATCCATGCGCGCAGGTCGGAGGCGTCCGGCTCGGGTGCGGGCGCGGCGCTCCGTTCGGCCGCCGCACGGATCAGGTCCTCGTCGATCCGCAGAAAGTCGGCGAACGCGGCCTGCGCGCCCGTGAGCCGTCCCAATCCCGTCGGAACGGGGGGCTCGACGACCTCGACCTCATCCTCATCCTGCATGTAGCGCTGGTGGATCGCGAGCAGCCAGCCCAGATAGAGGATGCGGTGGTCACCGCCCGCCAGCTCACCCCGCAGCGGGATGAGCGACGCGAGCCGGCCGCTGCCATCCTCCTCCCAATCCTCCCGGTCTTCATCTTCGCTCCGGAACGCGAGGATCACGTGCTCGTCGCTTTCCCTGACGTGTGTGAACTCGTTGTCGCAGTACTGCTGGACCGTCTGGATGTCGAGCATCCGCCGCGGCACGCGCAGCATCACTTCGCGCG
>DATING010000883.1:0-2218 GCA_035474555.1 Longimicrobium sp.
GAGCCCGGTCTCCGCCGGCAGCTCCCGGGCGCACCAGGCGCGCAGCGCGGACTTGGTGTCGGCGCAGACCTGGCGGGCGCCCTTGGCACCCAGCCGCCCGGGATGCACGTCGCGGTCTACCTCCGCGCAGCGGGCGCGGTGCAGCAGGGGCGCCGAGCGGCTGCGCACCGCCAGCACGAAGCCGTCCGGGTGCGTGTTGAGCCACCAGGCGTACTCCGCGTCGTCCTCGAACTCCTCGGTCTCGGTCAGCGAATCGGGTGACTCGGCCATCGGTACGGCTCCTCGGTTGATTTCACTCCCGCGGCACGGCGGGCATCCCGCGCATGATCCGGATCCGCCGCTCCGGCCGGCAGCGGCATCGGGGGACTCATACCCGGTTCTCTGATTGATTGTGCATTCATGACTTCAAAGAAGGCCTCACACAGGGGAAAGAGGCCACGGGGAACAGGTCCTTCCCTGTGCGGCAGCAGTAGAGCTCCCGTGCACGATCAATCTAGCACCCGGTATCAGGTGGATGGATCAGCGCCGGGCGCGGAGGCCTCCGGGAGGGCGAAATGGGCGATGATCCGGTCCGCCACCTCCGCCGGGGAGAGCGCCGTGTTCTCGATCCGTAGCCAGTCTGCCCGGCCCGCGAACCGGTCGCCGGAGTGCAGCTGGTACTGCACATCGGCATCCAGCAGCCCTTTGCGCGACGCGGCAAGGTCACGCTTGGTCGGCTTTTGCGCCAGGCGGAACTCCGTCTCGTTGCGGCGCAGGCGCTCCTCCTGCGTGGCCTGCAGCTCCACGTACACCACCCGGCCCCCGCGCGACGAAAAGATGGTGGCCAGCGCCTCCACCCCCGCATCCTCCGAGCGGAGGTCGAACGCCCACACGTAGGTAAAGATGAGCCCCGGCAGGTCGCTCTCCGCCACCTCATCCATGATCCTGCGGCGGAACTCCCCCACCAGCCGCTTGAACGGCGGCGACCCGAAGGGAAAGAACTGCAGCGCCAGGTCGATGCTGTGGTGGTTGTGAAAGAGCCTGAGCCCCGTGCGGCGCGCCAGCTCGGTGCCCACCGTCATCTTGCCCACGGCCGGCGGCCCCACGAGGACCACGAGCATGGGCGGCGATGGGGGCGGCGTGCTCATAGCAGGAACTCGAAGGCGACGGCCACGGCGGAAAGCATCCACAGGCTCAGCAGCAGCTGGTACACCACGAACAGGAGGAGCGTCTTGATCCCCGTGGCCAGCCACGACTCCGCGTACACGTGCTTGAGCGCCAAGCCCAGGTACACCACGGCCACCAGCGCCACCACGCGGTCCGCCGGGCCGGGCCCGCCGGGGTGCTGGGGGAGCAGCCGGTCCACGATCATCAGCAGCAGAAAGAACGCGCTCCAGTGCAGCGCGAACACCGCGTGCTCCAGGTACCCGCGCCGCTCCCGGCGAAACGCCAGCTGCACGGCGACGGCGAACAGCAGCACGGAGCCGATGAGGAACGCGGGAAGGTAGCCCGTGGTGGCCGCCTCGAACTGCCCGCGAAACTGCTCCAGCGAGATGCCCCGCGCCGCCAGCGAGGCGCGCGTGGACGCGTCCAGGTTGCCGCTGACGCCCGCCGCGCTCAGCGAGCTGGTGATGGCGCTCGTGCGCGGGTTGAAGGTGAGGAACGGGCGGTAGGCGTTCACGAAGAAGAAGGCCGCCGCGCACCCCAGGTACACCTGCAGGGGCTGCGTGTAGCGCACGCGCCGGCCGGCCAGGTACTCGCGCGTCAGGCGCCCCGGCCGCGCCAGCAGCAGCCCCAGCGTGCGGGGGATGCGCCCGTCCAGGTTGGTCAGGTCCGTCGCCGCCTGGTTGGCGAACGCGCGCACGGACCGCGTGGGCGGCTCGGCGGCCTGTCCGCACGCGTGACAGAACGGGCCCGCGAGCACGGCCCCGCAGTTCTCGCACGCCCCCCCGTCCGGCACCGTCCCCGGGACCGCGGCCGGCGGGACGGCGGCCGGCGCGACGGATGGCGGCGGATGCGGCTCCGTCCCCTCGCCCAGGCTCACGCGCCGCGGCCGAGTTCCGCGACCCACGCGGCAGCCGCCTCGCCGGCCTCGTCCAGCACCTCGGCGTCGGTGCGGCCGGACTTCTTGAGCACGTGAAAGCTGTGGTCGGCGGCCTGCAGCCAGTGCATCCGCCAGTTGGGGCCCACCCGCTGCAGGACCTGCTCCATCAGCTCCGGCGTGCACAGCTCGTCGCGG